>JAJZNY010000379.1 GCA_021852245.1 Planctomycetota bacterium
CGGCTCAATGGATCGGAATTACTGCAGGATGTCGTCGCTGGAATTATCTATGAAGACGGAGTTAAAAAATCCGCCGCCTGATTGCCGCCATCCACAACATTTGACAGTAGCCCATCGGCCATGTGACTCCGGCCGGAGGCCGGGTCGTACCGGCACTTGCCACCGGCAGCCAAATGAATCTCCCATTTAATATTTTCCGTCTGCATTCGGATGCCTCCGTGGATGTTGCGACCACTCCTCGCTGTTGTAGCGAGATCATACGGCGTGGCGCTAAATTCATCCATTAAATCTGAATCCGTCGTTTTCGTCGGCATTGGGTGGCTCCTTAGCTGGGTGAACGTCCCAATAAAACATAAATATCACACTTGCAGGTATTCCTGGTGCGGGCCGGAGTTCGCCAGTCCGAGAAATCCTGCGGCATTTGTTTAAGCCGGGCTGCCATCGGTCGGCCGCCAGATAAGCCCCCCTTCTCTTTGGGCGTTCAGTAGCTGTGAATACCGCTGCCCTTCAGGATGCTCGTGCCAGTCGGGTAGAGATCGGCGTGGTACGCAGGGTCTGTCAGCTCCTTCCATTTGATTTCCGCGCGTGCGCCCACCTTTGCCCTGAAACGCCGAATGGCAAGGAACAAAGATTTCGGCATATTGCGGTATACAAAGGGGCTCCCAAGCTTATCGACGAAGAAATGCTGGATCAGAAAAAATTTGAGAGTTGAACTCTGCGACCAGAATTGAAGGTGGAGGAACATCGAAAAGGTCGAACGATCCCGCTGTTTTAAGGTTTTATTTTGGGCTTTGATCAGCGGCCCACCAAATGCTGCGAATGCATGCCCGTTTCCGGCCGCCCAGCGACGGCTGGAAAGGTGTGCGTACATCTCGCTCGCAGTGAGGACCGGCTCCCGCGGATACAGGGCAAATGAGTAGTAATCCGGCCAGCTTTGCTGCAGCAACTTAAGTTTCCGGGCTACCATATCCGCAAGCCTCAGTCGAAGCCGCCTCGGAGTATCTTTGTAGGTACGCAGGATCACCGTTCTCTCAACGCGCTTAAGCCTTCGAAAAAACGTTGCCGCCGCCACGCGGTCAGCTGCGCTCACGTCGGGTCGGCGCACATAATTCGTGAAGGCCCATCTGAAAACCCGCCCCAAGAGCCGGTAGCCCTCGTCGCCGCCGCCCAGGAACTGCGGTGCCTGCCCGGAGAGGTATTGCCTCGTCTGTTGATACACGACGAGTCGCTTGGCCGCCGACATCGGTCCGTATTCCCGTAATACCGCTGCGGCGGAATCCCGAAGGATGTGGCGCGCCTCGGGAGTCAGGCGGGGAATGGACTCGATCGCCCGCGCTACCTCTCTCAGCCCTGCGAGACGGTTGGGCGCGGACGCTGGCTTCGCCGGGATAATGGCCACCGAGGTCAGCGCAACGGTGGCAACCGCCGCCCCGACCACTTGCCGAAACGGAAGTGCGGCAAGCCATCGGCTGATGGAGCAGCTATTCGTCATGCAGCCCACCCTCCTCCAAAGTAATTTGCGTCTCGCAATTGAGGCCGCCTTGCGGCTTACACCCATGTGCAGGACCGCCAGCAAGGCGGACGCGAGCCAACACCGGAGGGCATGGCAAATTTGCGAGATTCTTGTTGACATTACCCCAACGACCTCCCTTACTTCGCCTCGCTGAGCACGGCTTCGGCGATAAACTCGTTTTCTTTGGTGAGGCGGCGCCACTGACCGCTCATGCTGTTCGCCTCCGCGTAGCGATGGTACGGGCCCGGGTGCCGCTTGATTGCGGCGATTAACGCCTCCAGCTTTCCGGCCGTGGCACCGGCCCAGCGGCGCAGCCGAGCCCCTGCCTTGGGATCATTATGGAGGCTCTCCGCCGCCGCAACCGCCAATCCGTACCGGTACTGATCGACGTGTTGCGCGATAAGCCTGGCGATTTGGCGAGGTTGAAGCGCCGAATACGCCGGCTCCAGGAATCGTGTCGTCATCGTTGTGACGCGCATCCCGGGCCCGTAGCTGCAGGCATGATTGGTCAATATCTCTACATCGTAGACGAAAAATCGGGCGGGGACGCGCTCTTGCTGGAGCAGCTTCCTGTACGAGGTTAGAGCACGCCCCATGGCCTTCCACCGCTCCCGCTCAAGGTTTTGGGAGACATTCTGCGTGAAGCGCACGCGCAGCCGCCACCCGGGAGTCAAACGTGGGGGCGAAAACTGGGATTTGGCGTGCCCAACGGTCCCATTGATCCGAGGATGCTTCGCAGGCGAACCATCGCCGATTTCCGGCGCCTCCCTGAGGTGCCAAGGCGTAGGGGGGAGAACGCCGGTGAAGTACCTCAGAGCCGAAAACCGGGCGACGAAGCGCCGGGCAGAATGGCGCCAAACCACGATCGTCGACGGATACCCGGCGAGCGGCGTGCCCGCCTTCGTGTCAAAACGAACTACAACTTTGCGCCCCGATTTTAAATACCGAAGAAAAAGGCGCGGCCAATAATCTGCTCGATGAGCGGTCCCGTGGCTCATATATCGAATTTCGACCGGACCTGCGCCGATGAGCTCGTTCAACTGGACCTCAGGTTGCATGATATGGATACTGCGCAACCTATTCCCATCGAACTGAAATATCTCACGTCTCCCGTCCCCCCCGGACCAGTTTACCGGGCCTTCGAGCTGAACCGCCGCCCGAGCATCTGACCGCCCTCGTGGCACCATCTTTGGCCGCAACTCGACGACCGGCCACAGTGCCAGGCTGGCGTCAATCGTGTAGAGACCGAGTCCGAGGTCAAGGTTAGGGCCGCCAGAGCGGTATCGGGCCGTGTATGGAGGAGAAAAACTATCGCCGTAATGGGATAATTGAACGGAGCGTTCGGTGTTCCAACACACACCGTCGTTGTTTGCGGCCACGGCGTACGCAATTGATTCTCTCGAAAGGATGGGCTCATACCAACAAACCCTCGCCACGCCACCGCTACGGTTCATAACGCCACGCCAGCAAAGTAAAACCGGATACTCCGTTCCGATGGCAAAAAGATTGGCCTCGACCAATTTGAACCTTACACACCGACCCTGCCCGAGCCGCAGGGCCGACAATGCGTTGCCAATTCTTCGCGCGCCGGCCATGCTTCCTTCCAAGATGGGTTGTCGCAATCCCGTGTAGGGATAGCCAAGCGCCCTGCAGACCAGCACCGGCATGCGCGATCCGAGTTCGCGCAGAAGGAACATCGGTAAAAAGCAGTTGTCGGTCGCCTCCTTCCATGGCAAGCTGCGCGCCCAGCGGTAGCGCACCACCGGCCCCTGCCGGTCGAGCAACTTCTCGGCCGCCGCGAGGGAACTCGGTATATCCCCCGGGGGCGTGGACCCCGCCCAAGCATCGGTTTTCGGGCGGGACAAAGAGGCGCACAAGGCCAAAACCACGACGCCCGTTCGAAACGAAACCATTTTCAATACTCCGCATCCGGACGGCCGTTAGCCGGTTGCCGTCTCAGTGAATTTAACGTAGGAGGTTCCCTTCACTTCCACATAGCCCGGCGACTGCCCCGAGCCCGACGCGGTCACCCCGACGGTGCCGGAGGCACTGACTGTGATGCCACTCTGGGCTGTGTCCTTGGAGTCCGGCATGGGTGCCACACTAAAACTGGCGCCGCCCGTCGCGTTACCCACGCCGTTGGCCGTGCTGTTCTGGTCCACCGAACCGGTGACATTAAAATTACTTGTTCCAAGAATAAGGCCGATGGGATTCCCGAAGTTCCCGCTGGCCGAGAGCTGATTGTTAACGTTGGAATAACCCGCCTTCACCGTGGTGGTCTGATTTTCAACCGCAGCGGCGGCCGTGGGGGATGCGCACCCGATTGCGGCCACCACCCAAATCGCGGCGACCTGAGACAATGTGGCAAGGCTCTTACGCATGTGACATCTCCTGAATAAACCACGCTGTCTTCAGTTGTGGACAAACGCTTGCCGCCCAGTGTATCGGTCGACCTTTGAACCGTCCTCGTCGGGCTTAGCGACGCGATTGCCGCCCCATTTAAGGGCGAGTTCTATACTGCGGGCGGGCTTCATACCCAAGGCCACTTCCATTGCTTCCGCTCGCTCAAACAAGCATGTGCCCCAGAAGCACGCACTCAACGCCTCGCGGCATTCGCGCTCTGCCCGGCGATGGCGCTCCAAGAGCGTGGAGGCGGCCGCATATACGCGAGACAGGATTGCAAAATCGGCGGAGTTCGCTGTAAAGACTTCCGGGGCACCACGCCGCGCCTGTGCGATTTGGTATAAAGCCCGGTCCGCCGCCCGCGACAATCCAACGAGCGCCCCGCATTTTGGCCCGGTGTTCTCGGGCACAGCGAGGTTGGGGTTGTAGGCGATCCCGGCCAGCGCGGGGGCATTGGGCGAAAAATAGGGTGGGGCATACTGGTGGATCGAATCCAAGGCGAGCGCCGAGAAATTCGCGTTCAGGGAGTGGTTACGTGATATCCGGACGGTGATGTCAATCGGCCCCCGCACCAGGAAGCGTTTCCAGACGCCGCCGTAAAAAAGACAGGCCCTCGTGCCTGCCAAGTTTGGCTCTGAATGGAAACTCAAGTCGTTCTCAACTACGTCGCGCCTGGGGTGTCTCCGGACGCAAATCGGGAAGTCGCGGCAGGCATTGCCCCCCGCGTGCGCATTGTCGTCCCATTCGTAGAGCGAGAGGATGAATCTTCCGGCAGGCACGTTCAGCGTGATGTACAGTCCGGGCCCCTGTTCCCAGGCCGGGTACGCCTGGCCGTCATCAACCACCGACGCATCGCGCCGGTCCAAGCGGGCCGGAACGTGGTAGAGGATTTCCCGACTCCCCATATACGGCTTGGGAAGCTCCAAGGCTCGCGGATCAGCGGTTTGCAGTGTTTGCACCCAGTACCGCGGACCATCGCCCGTCCGCGGGTACGCGAGTTCTGGGCAATATAGCACCGACGCCTCGCCCGTACCCCAAACGAAGTCGTACGGTGAACAAACCGCCGCCAGGTCGATCCAATATTTTCCATACCTTCCCAGCCAGTTGCCTTCCGTTCGCCAATCGTCCGGCAGCGGCACAATCCGCGGCTGCTTCCTGCCTTTCGATTCCAATAATTCTTTACGAGTCGCAGCCGCCATGGCATCAAGCGCGCGCTCACTTGGCGGCCTTGCCCCGTGCGGTTCCGGCGCGGCGGCAAGCTGGCCTGCTGTCTTTGCGACGTCTCGCCATGCATCTTTGCTCTGGCCGGGCAGGGTGATGATTCTTATGCCGGCGCCGTAGCACCCCACCGCCATCGCTCCACCCTTGAGCGGCTGCAGCGATTCAATGTAATTGCCCACCTGCGGCTCATGAATGTGCCAACGCCGAGTAATGGCTCCCTCTGCGTCGTACTGCCAGACATCCAACCCCGTCCGCCAATGCCCCAGCCACAGATAGCCCGCCTTGCCACCGGCAGACTTGTTCGGCTCCCATGCCACGGCGGTGGTGTGGTCTTCCGTCGGCAATGTTTCCAGCACCTGACCGGGCGGGGCCTGCCAATGCACCGGCGGATGCCACAGACCATGAACTTTGGCCACAAAATTCTGGCCATGCTCGAAAGTCAGGTTCGCCTGCGGAACATGGCCTACGTCGCTCTGTTCGTCGATTTCGCCCAGCGCCATCCCCTCATCCGTCCCCACCGCCAGATGATTCTTCCATGTAACAACGACCGAATTAACCAAATTCCCCGGCAAGCCGTTACCTGTTGCCGTCAGCGGCATATGCCACGGCCCTTTGATCACCGCCCACCGATAATAATTCCATCCCAAGGCATTGTCTGGTTGGCTCCCTTGCGTTGGCGTACCTATCGCCAACCCTCCGCACTGCGTGCCGACGAAGATGGTGCCGTCGTTGCCGAAGGCGATGGAATCCGGATTCATCGGCAAACCGTTGGCCTGTGTGATGTAATGCCAATGATGGGTTGAAATTGGATGCGCCGATTTCACCGCCGGCAAGCCGGTGGCTATATCACGACATTGGTATACCGATATCCCATTCTCGGTGCAGATCCACATCTGGTCGGTGTACCGATCAAACTTCATCGCATAGACATGGTTTCCCAATGGCCCGGCCAGCACATGATACTGCGGATTCTGCACGATGTCATAATCCTGCCACCGCCGGCCATTGAAAACGCTGATCCCATGATTCAATTCACCCACCCAGATCCGATCCTGGTTATCACAGGCGATGGCGTAGATGCAGTTGTTCTCCAGTCCCCCATGGGTGCTTTGTTTGGTGAACTGTGTCCAGCGCTGGCCTTGGGCTGCTGACGGATCATACCGATACACCCCCGCCCCTTCGGTGGCCAGCCACAGGTTCCCCTGTCTGTCCTGACACATGGCCATGATGAAATGGCAATCAGGGTCTTTCCACTTACTCACCGGTGGATGGGGGATATGCAAGGGCAGCACATGGCAGTCGGCCCACGGAAGACTCATGGGCGGAATAAAGATCGGTGTGGGATGACTGAAATGCCTTTGCCAAGGCACCTGAGCCAAGGGCACATGCGGTATTTTTAATTTGGCTTTGGCTTTGGCCGGCAAGGCAAATGCGGGGGAGGAAACGAGGCTGCTGAGGCTGAGAACGGCGACGATCATAAGGGTGGCTGCTGCAATAGACGCCGGGCGGAGCCGCCCACCGGCCCGAGCCGGGAATCGCAGAGGCACTCGCCGAGGGAGTCGCCCCGAATATCGCACGATTCGCAAGCTGTGCTGAGTGTCACCCACGGACAACCTCACAACATGCCGGGCTCTGTTGCCGGTTGCACCAGACGCCCATGGCATCAATGCCAATAGTCAAGCCATGAGCGAGCCAACGCGGCAGAGAGTCCGAACTGTCAAACACACCCTATGACGGCCCCCAGAACATGCTGAACCGTCACTATTATGGGAGTATACCCACGGCGTAAATAAACACACAAGCGAAAAGTTGAAAAATTTTCGCCTTTACCAATTCTTATCGCAACATGAACACCCGCCGCTGACGGTGGCGTACAGGGGTTGAACGGCGCTGAGCTTAAGCCGGAATTCGCGGTGAATACGGGGTGGTCTTTGGACACACTGGACGCAGGTGGACACAGGTTTCCGTATGAACATAAGAATTATTCTCATATAGCGTCATAGGGAAATCCGTGTCCAGGTGTGTCCACGGCCACAAAACACGCATTATTTTGAAAATAATGCCACTTTTGTGACACACGTGTGACTGCCATTTTGGCAATGGGTGGGTTCCGGCGGGCCGGCAAGCGGGCGGAAAGGTGGTAATTTGCTAATTGAACATGGGAGCATGAAGGTACCGTGCTGCGCACGATGATGATGGCTTTTTTGCCATTGTCGCGTTCGGCCGCAACTTGGAGCGGCACGGGTGAATTTCAAGCCTCCTACGGATAATATCCTCAGGCGGGAAATATGGGGCTCCTCAATATCCGCCAGTGGATTTTGAGAGACCGCTCATTGCAAGATCAGCCGGATGGAGCATATGCAGGAAGCCACGAAATCAACAAATTCGCGCGAACAACGAATCACAGAGGAATCGGCAAGGTGCGAGAGCATATTGTGTCCGGCAAAACTGAATCTGGGACTGAAGGTATTCCCCAAGCGGGATGATGGATACCACGATATTGATTCATGGTTCGTTCCGCTTTCACTTTCCGACACCTTGACCATTGAAGATTCGGCCCAGCCGGAGTTGACTTTGACGGGATTGGCATCCGGGATTTCGACTCGATTTGAGGACAATCTGGCCGGTCGGGCCGCCATTGCCATGGCGGATATTGCCGGGCGGAAAGCCGATATACGGATACATATCGATAAGCTGATACCGACGGGAGGGGGACTTGGAGGTGGCAGTTCCGACGCAGCCGGGACGATATTGGCGGTTAAGTCGCTCTGGAGGATGAATCTATCGGCGGATCAGATGGCTGCGGCGGCTTTGAAGATCGGCAGTGATGTTCCGTTTTTTATCCATGGCGTCTCCGCGCGGTGTCGTGGGCGGGGAGAACGGATGACCCCCCTTCGACGCATGGCCCCCCTGTTTGCGGTATTGATTGTTCCACCACGGGGAACATCTACCGCGGCTGTTTACCGGGAGTTTGATCAGAAATCGACGGCGAGTGACCGGGCTCTCGACTATGAGAAGATCGTCAACGCCTCCGCCCGTATCATCGATGAATTTATTTTTAATGATCTTCAGGGACCGGCGTTTGCTGTTGCGCCGTGGTTGAAGGAGTTGCACGAGGCGGCCACCGCGGCGATGGGACACAAAGTGCATATGAGCGGCAGCGGATCCACACTATTTACGCTTCACGACCGGGCGGACGAAGCGGAATCAGCGGTGGAACGGTTTCGAGGTTCTATCGGGGAAGCAGCGGAGCTACTGCCGGTGCGCGTGCGGACTTGCTGACCGCCCGGAACTGTGCGGTATTGAGAATCCGAACCACTGGCCGGGCACGCGCGTACCGACTCGATTCACCACGCCATTATGAATTCCGATGAGCACAGGCAGGAATGGCGGTATCCAATGACGCGTTGATTTCATACGCAGCAGGTGCATGTAACGCGTGTGAATATCCGCGGGCAGATTACCGAACGGCGGTATCTGCAGCAGGGCGACATGGGGCAGTCTATGCTTCGATTTAATGCGATGAATCAGATGCTTTTCAATGAGCCTGATTTCCGCCTGACAATCGGGGCATTGGTGATAATAAAGCACAACCAGCCAGGTGCCGGTTTGAAGCGGGGCGGCCGATTGTATGAATCGCATCAGCGGCAGCCTTTTGCCGTACCAGGAAGGTGGATTGCAGGTGATGGGGCCGTGACCGCCGAGCAATTTTCCATCCGGCGTCAGATGGGCAGGACGGAAATAATAGACCATCCACGCCGTGGCCAGCATGGCGAGGGTGAGAGTGACGGTAAATAAGCCGAGTCGGTCGAGCAGGCGGCCGGGGATTTGCCGGGAGCGCAGATAGCGGAGAATCAAAATAATAATGGAAAGATCAAGCAGGGAAGTGATCCAGGGATTCACCTTCACTGCACCGAAACATCCGCATGAGTGGCGACCGCCGAATGCCCGATACAACGTGACGGTCAAAAAGCCGCAGAAGACAAGGGCGGTGAGTTTGATGATCAAGGACCGGGCGAACCCGGAAATAAGGGCCGATGCAAGGACGATTTCAAACAGGATTTCCAGCAGGTGCAATTGGGGATCGTTGCGGAAACCGTCCTGGAGATATTGGGCGAGTTTCAAGCCTGCGGCGACGTAAAGGAGCAGGGCCATGACACCCGGCAGAAGATTACCCTGGCCGCACCCGGCAGGAGGATGATTCAATTTTTTGGCTGGGTTTGCGCTCACGGCAACGTGACTTCCTGATAAGCTGAATTGAGGACAGGTCGATTTGCGGGCACAGCGGGCTGAAAAAGGTGTAGAAACGGTTCCACAAGCCTTAGTCGATCTTCCAGCACTGCTCGCAGATGAATTAATAACAGGTGCGCCGCCTGAACAAGTGCCGCCGGATCGGATGGCGGCTGTAATTTCGGGTTCGGCAGCTCACATGGAGTCGGCAGTCGGTCGAGCGCCACGAGGATGCGGCGATCGACTCGGATGGCGACATCAGATCCGCAGCAGTCATCGCAGAACAGGCCTACGGTGAGGCGTTTCTGGGCAGCATGCGAAGTAAGCGGTGCTTTACACCGGGTGCAGCAGGTCAGGTCCGGTGCATAGCCCGCGACGGCGGCCGCATATTTCAGATATGCCACAAAAGGGCGGAGGGAATCATGGGCGGTCAGATCGCTGATGGTGCGATCCAGCTGGCGCAACAAATCCCCTGCCGCGTCATCCGAGGGCCCGGTCGCCATGGTCACTTCAGCAAGAACCTGCGATATGAGGATTTTCTGATAATGGCGACGGAGATTCGGGCGATGATCCGTAACGTCCCATGCCGTGAGAACGCCCAACTGGCCGGGCTGCCGCGCGGGGATGAAAACAACCTGACCGGTGGTTAAAACATCCAGCGGGGCCATCAGGGGTGAACTGGTTTTTTTTGGAATTTTGCGAATACCCTTGGCAATCAGGCCTACCAGACCGTGCCGGTCCGCCAACAGGGTGACGATCTGACTGGATTCAGAGAAATCCATCACACGAAGGCAAATTCCGTCCGTTCGCACCGCTTCAGCCATCGGCGGTATTTTAGCATGAGATCGGCACTCAAGCCGATGCCGAAGAATTTACTCCCCGGAGTTGAGAATCAGCGTGTTCGCCATGCGAACCACCTTATGATGCTGCAATACCTTCTGCGATGCATATTTCACCGGAATCATCACATGGAAGAGGTGCGATATCCGATTGGATTCCGATACCGACAACATGTGACCGTGTACCATCACTTCCGGCGTGTGGAAGGAGTAGAAAGTCAGCGGGATATCTT
>JAJZNY010000278.1 GCA_021852245.1 Planctomycetota bacterium
TTCCCGAAGGTGGCAGTCGCCTTTTTCACGCCCGTATTAAACCACAGACTCGGCCCTGGCGCAAGTTAAGATCGTGTTAATATTCTGCGAGCATTCCGCCAGCAAATTCCGGGACACTACTGGCGTCCAGCCCGCGCCGGCTCGCAGAAATGCTCGGTATGCGGACAATAACGGTCCGGGGTACGCCGTAAGATGGACTTTCAGTTGTTTCGATCAGTTTTGATGGAATAAAGGGGTATTGTATGAAAAAATCACGGACTTTCGACCCATGGGTTGGCCAACACTACAAGGACGGCATCGGAGGTAAGCGCGTCCTTATTTTGGGTGAATCACACTATGGCGATAAAGGCGATGAAACGTCCGAATTCACAAGGCTCATAATTGAGAACCACGGAATCAAGAAGGGAAAACACCGCATCTACGCGAGGATCAAGGTTCTTATCGCCGGAGGAGGCCTCAGCGATCCGCAGCGGGATGAATTTTGGCAGAAGGTCGCATTTTATAATTATATTCAGACGGCGATCGCCCGCCCGCGCATTCGCCCCACGCCCGAACAGTGGGAGGCGGCCACCGACCCGTTCCTCGATACCGTTAGTGAACTCTCGCCCGAGTTTGTCGTTGTGTTAGGAGTGGAATTGGGCAAGCACTTGCCCCCGCTGCCGGGGGGCGTCGTCGCTTGCAACTTGAAGCACCCGTCATCTTGGGGCTTTAGTTACGATTGCGAGCGGGAAAAGTTGAAAGCTGCCGGACTCAGTGTCCAGGGACACCAAATATTAACTGATCGAGCGAGCCGGTCGGTATGAAAGTGTGAGCGCGGGTCGCTGAGTACGCCCGGGCGTGGAAGTGGCGCACGGCGGCTGTGCGGAATCCTTGGCGCTTGACGGTAACGGAGGCCAAACTATGATGCGGCCGGAGGAAAAAAAGTTGTTGGAGAATACCTTTGGTAGGCGCACCGCCCGGCCGAACTTTGGAAAGCCTGCGCGTGTTGCCGGGCACCCGGCGTGCCGGCCTGCGGCGACCCAAAGCTCGGTAGGGTAATAAGGGTAGCAGTATCTCGCCCGCTTCGGCATGTGCGAATGTGGGCGCCATGTGGAATATGCCGATGCACGCTTACCCCGGCATGCATTTAGGCGCGTAGGCCGAACCATTTTTTCGGGAAATCGGAGAAAGACAATGACAGTTTGGAAGGTGGGATCGCGGTGGAACGAGACGGGAGCCCCCGGGAATTCCGTCCTAACCCTTTTTGAACGCCACGGTGTCGTATTTACCGGAAGCAGCCGGCGGCTTTTCGAGAGGATAAAACCCGGAGACCTTTTGGCAATCACCGACGGGACGCGCGTCATGGCGATCGGCAGGGTGACCTCATCCCCGATGGCGATCACAAAATTTGACTTCCACGGTGACCTCGAAATGCGTGGCTACGTTGATGATGGTGTCGTCGCGTGCAGGGCTGCGATCACGCCGCTGGAGGAGGCGGACCGCTTTCAGGCCTTTTCGTCGGGGGCGGGGAGGCGGGGGGTATGCCAAATGCCGACGATCGGCGATAAAATTAAGGAAATCCACGCCCGGTACCAGCAAGAGCTTGCTGAACGGAAGCAGTTCACCATCAGCGCCCGGAGCGCTCCCCTCGTTGGCAGTTCGGACTGCCTCTTGCGGGGTAACACTCGCCTCCGCGTCCCTGTTTACCAGCGGCCATTTTCGTGGCCGGAGAGCCAGGTAAGGAGGTTTCTCACGGATGCCCTGTCCTCTTTCCGCGGCACCGACGGGAACAGCGAGCCGGAGCCGATGTTCATCGGCACGATGCAATTGTCGGCGCCCAGGGGCGTGGACGACGCGAAGAAAATATCGGAGCAGGAGGTCATCGACGGACAGCAAAGGCTCAGCACACTCCTCGTGCTCCTGAGGGTGCTGCAGAAAATGAGCGGGCCGGATGCGGGCGAGACGTTAAGGCACTTGAGGCTAGACTGGCTTAAGACGAACGTGAACGGTGGCATCCAACACAAGTATTTAGTCGAGTTTCTTGAGGCCGACCCGCCTTGGTCCGATGCAGACAGCCTGAACCCCTACCTTAGATGTGCCGCCATTCTCAAGGAAGGCCTCGACCGGCCTCAAGGTGATGGCGCCGACGATGCCGACGGCCCGCGGCCGACGGATTTAAATGCCTTTGCGGAGTACCTCCTTACGCGCGTCTACTTCGTGGTGGTCGAGACTCGTGCCGGCCTCTCAAAGACCCTGCAGATATTCGACGCAATCAATACCGCGGGCTTGGATCTGGGCGCCGGGGACGTCTTCAAAGTACGATTTTACGAGTATCTCCACGTGGTTAAGGGCCACGGCGAGGAGGTGTTTCACAAAATCGACAAAATATATACGGCCATCGACCAGTATAATAAGGAGTTCCACCGGCAAGTGTCGAGCATCGACGAGGTGCTCGCCCTCTATCAGCCGATCCTGATCGCCCGGCACGACCTGCGACCCGACCTCCATAAATACAGTTCCGGGGTGTTTTGGGAACGCCTCCTTGACGCCCTGCTACAGGTCAACATCTGGGATGGCTTCCAAAACGCGAAGGGCGTTGAGGTGGCCTACGACGATCTGGAACGCCTTGTCGAGGCGCGCTACGCTTGGGAAAAATGGATGGGCGGGGCCACCGCAGAAATCAGGTGCGCCGCAGAGTTCGTCAGGACCTCTCGCTACGGGCGGTTCTGGATTTACGCGGTATTGTTTATGTTCCGTTACGGCGAAAAGAACGCGGCCAGCTTTCTGCTGCAGCTCGCTAAGCTCTTGGTAGTTTATAGCACGATCCATGGGAAGGCCCTCTATGAGGTAAGCAAAACATTTTGGGGGGAGTTGGCCGCACGGATGTTTGCCGAACAGCGCTGCGACGCGACGGAATTAATTTCGATGATCACCAAGAGGATCGGGGATCAAAAGGAGTGCATGGAAAAGGCGCTAGGCGGCCCAATCGCAGGCAGCCCCACCGTGAAATACCTGCTTTGCCGCCTTTCAGCGATGCTGCAAGCCTCAAACTTCCGAACCATGAGGAATGGCAGTGCTGACAAATTCATCCGCGATTTGTTTTGGAGCGAAGTTGATATCGAGCACATCGAATCGGTCCTCAACAAGGATGGAAGCAAGCGCGAGGAAATCTGGGAGAAGTGGGGCGACAATCTAAATGGCATCGGCAATCTCATGGTTCTTGACCGAGGCCTAAACCGTAGCATCAGCAATGGGGACTACGTTAAGACTAAGCTGCCAGCGTACGCCAAGAGCCGCTTCCAAATCGCCAGGCAGCAGAGGGAGGTTTTCCGGGATTGGGGCCTGGACCAGTGTCTCGTTCGTAAAGAACGCGAAATTAAAAAGCTCATGGGGTACATCATGGAGGGACCCCCGCCAGATGTTGCGGATGGAAGCAGTCAGGCGGCGGAGGTTGGGAATAGCAATGTGCCATCATAGGTACGCGAGTCGCAACTGCGGAGATGGCACAATGGGGCCTAACCAGATGGAAATTCACGTTTTCGACCGCGAAGAAATCGAACGCGGCATTTTAATACGCACCAGTTACGTGGTCATTTCCATCAGCGACCCCCGCAAAAAGCACGCGAAGGTCAAGCCGCAATCCGGCCTGCGGGATGTGCTGTTTCTCACCTTTCATGATGCCGAGCCGTCGGACAATTTTGTTTTGCCGCCGCATATCAAATTGATAACACCCGCCCAGGCCGATCAAATTCGCGACTTTGTACACAAGCATGCGGCAACCGTCGGCGCGATCGTGGTGCATTGCCATCAGGGGATGTCGCGCAGCCCGGCCGTTGCCGCAGCCATCAGCGACGCGCTGGGGCTCGATGGGGAGCCGTTCCGACGCCGCTACGCCCCCAACGCTTACGTGTACCAGGCCGTAGTCGATGCCTTCAACCGCGGCGGCTCATCAGCCTGAAGGCACGCCACGCAACGCCGGCCACCACTTGCGTGCGCATGTCGGCCTGCTTCGCAGGTTACACCCGCGCGAGCCGAAATCTTCTCCTAACCCAACTTTCGCACTTTGGGGGTAAAAACCGCATTATCTTGCAACCAGGCCGAAAAAATCTTAAAAATTCCGCAAATCAGATACAAAGTGCGAAAGCTGGGCTAACCGGTGGATTTATCCGCCGGTGGCCATCGTGGTGGACAGCCGCCAACCACAGGGGAGAGGAGAGAAACGGATTTAACCGCAGGGGGCGCAGGGGAACGCAGAGGACGGGCGGCGTAATGCCAGATAGCCGCCGGCTTGCCGGCGGTAATGCTGCGAAGGGTATCAGATATAACGACGAGGTAGCTTCCTCTGTCTTGGTGTGGGAAAACGCAGACTGCATCGTGCCACAGGCATGAGTCCGCGCGCCACGCGGAGCCTTGCAATGCCAAAATGGCAGCCGCCGGTGCGTCACGGCAAGTGGAGTTATTCGCAAAATAATGCGGGTTTTGTGACGCCGTGACGCTGCATGACGCCACTTTCCCGATGACGCTATATGAGGCAAATGTTTATGCTTATACGGAAACCAGCGTCATGGTCCGTCATGCGTCATGCGCCATCACCAAGCCCGCCGCAAATTGCATCCTCGATTTAACCTTTTTCCAGCCCCGCCTCGTGTTCCTGATACCCCCCGCGTCATTGTCGCTTCGGCGGTTTAAGGCGATACTGGAAACCTATGTACGGATCGCACTTATCCATTGCGGGGGGCATGGAGCGGGCCCTGCTCGAAGCAGAATCGCTGGGGCTCGATACCGTCCAAGTCTTCACCCGCAATCAGCAGCAATGGCGAATCCCGCCATTGGAACCGACAGGCGTCGAGCTATTTCGGCAACACGCCCAGCGCCTCCATTTTGACCGCATCGTCGCCCATGATTCCTATCTGATTAATTTAGCTGCCGACGATCTTGAACTGCGGCAGAAAAGCGTCGATGCACTGGCTACCGAATTGGAACGGTGTGATCGCCTGGGCATTTTCGCACTGGTAACTCACGGGGGCTCGCACGGGGGCGCGGGTGAAGCGACCGGGATCGCCCGCCTGATCGAATCCATCAACGCCGTGCTGGCCAAAGCCGATGCCCGCACGCTGCTCTGCCTGGAAACCACCGCCGGCCAGGGGGCAAGCCTGAATTACCGCTTTGAACACATTCGCGATGTCATCGCCGCTATTGAGCATCCCGCCCGAGTGGCGGTGTGTATGGATACCGCACACATCTTCGCCGCGGGATACGATCTGCAAACGGCCGAATCCACTGGACGGGTGCTGGACGAATTTGATCGCGTCATCGGTCTGAACCGCCTCGCCGCCATGCATCTCAACGACAGCCTCAAACCTCTCGCCAGCCGGGTGGATCGGCACGCCCACATCGGGCGCGGAATGATCGGTCTGGACGCATTTTCGGTGATCGTGCGCCATCCGCGCCTTAAATCGCTGCCGAAGATATTGGAAACCCCAAAAGAGGATGCCCCCGACGGCCGCCCATGGGATACGGTCAATCTGCAAGTGCTCAAGCTGCTGGAGGCAGGCGCATCCAAAGATTCTGCCGAGATTAAATTACTGATCCACAAAAACCCCCTCAGTTCAGGCAAATCAGTTTCCGCCTCCCCCGCGCCGCAAAAAGCCAAGGCAACGAAGGCTGACGGCAGGACAGGCGAAAAGGCGGCAGGCAAAAAAGCGGGATCGAAAAAATGACAACCTCAACGCGCATAGCGGTTCCCATCATGCTCAGCGATGCGGCAGCGGATGCAAAAATCGCCGTCGCCGCCGTTCAAGCGGGCGCTGACCTGATCGAATGGCGTATGGATCAAGCTACGCCGTCCATGGTGGACGCCCTGTTCGCCGACGCCAAGGTGCGAAGTATTCCATGGATTTTAACCGTGCGCCCGACCTGGGAGGGCGGAAAATTTGTTGGCGACGAGCTGACCCGCCTGGCCCTGATCCGGACCGCCATCAAGTATCACCCCGAGTTTCTGGATCTGGAACTCAAAACATGGACGGACTGCCCACCGATCACCCACCATTACCGATCGCTGGAACGCGACCGTCGCCCGAAATTAATCCTATCCAGTCATCATTTTGACCGTCGCCCGGAAAATCCCGCAGCGATACTCTCGGCCATCGCCACCCATCCTGAAGCGAGTGTCGCCAAGATCGCCTTCACCGCATCGGGGGTTGAAGACGCGCTCGATGCATTGGAATTGTATGAATCGCTGAAGGCTTATCCGCATCTGCAGGGGGTGTTCCTGGCGATGGGAGAGCACGGGATGATTTCCCGCACATTGGCGGGCAAGTATGGTGCCGCATTCACCTTCGGTGTACTGCGGGGCGGTGCATCAACGGCGCCGGGCCAGCCATTAGTGACGGAACTTGTTGACATTTATCGCCTCAAAGCCCAGCGCCCGGATTGGTCCGTGTTCGGTCTCATCGGCTTTCCGGTGGCCCAGTCCGTATCTCCTCATATGCACAATGCCGCGATGCATGCGGCCGACTTTCCCGGCGTATATGTGCGATTTCCTCTGCCGGGCGAATTTAGCGCATTTGAACGGACGATAAAACGTCTTCGGGCGGATAGGCGATTGCACCTGCGCGGGCTGAGTGTCACCATTCCGCACAAGGAAAATGCCTGCCGGTTTGTCAAGGCCGCTGGAGGTGAAATTCGGGGCCGGGATGTCGGGGCGATTAATACTATTCTATTTTCCGTCGACAGACCAATGGGCATGAATACCGATGCCCCGGGCGGGCTTGCTGCGCTGCTGAGTGGCGCCCGATGGACGGCTGCGGATCTCAAAGGCCGCCATATCGCGATCATCGGCGCCGGGGGTGCCGCTGCCGGTCTCGCTTCGATACTGGCCGACCATGGTTGCCGACTGACGATTTACAATCGGAGTTTGCCGCGGGCCGAAAGCCTTGCCACGCAAATCCGCAACTGCGGTCGAGAATGCATGGCGGCTTCGCTGGGTGATCTGGAGGTGCGGGACGTCGATGCGATCATCCAATGCACTCCCGTCGGCATGCACCCTCATACCGACGATATGCCCGTACCTGACACGCTTCCCCTTCGACCGGGCACCATCGTGATGGACACGATCTACAATCCGCGCCGGACCAAACTGCTGCAGTGGGCTGCGGATCGCGGCGCCGTCTGTATTGAAGGTGTGAACATGCTGGTCGGACAGGGGGCGTTGCAATTTGAGGCGTTTACCGGTCTTCCGGCACCGGTGGACATTATGCGCGAGGCGGCCTGCCGGGGGCTGGGACTTTAGGGCTCTGTGTACTCGGTGGAGTAGGGGCGTTTTTCATCTGCTGTCCGCCCAGTCTCCTTAAATATCCCTAAACGCGAATCATGGCCTGGCTGAATCGATTTCGAACCAACTTCAGCCCTATTTTGATACACGCGCCGAAAAGCGGAAAATTTATGTGAGAAATAACGTTTGTCGGCTACAATATGAGAGTAGTGCGTGGTGGTTCGCTTTTAGGATGTCTTTTTAGAGGAATCGGTGGTTTATGAAACGTGTTCTGCGCAGAAACATTATTTCAGCATGGATTCTTTCCTGCTCGCTGGTCGTCGCAATAGTCGTGGCTTCCGGATTCTTTCCGTCGCCCACTCCGCTCGCCAGAGCAGCAGCATCCAATCGCGGCAAGCCGGTCAGTCTCAGTGGGCCTCTTGTTGGTGGTGGGCATTTCAATATTCACCATTGGCGTGGCAAAGTTGTTGTGATTGATTTCTGGGGTACGTGGTGTCCGTGGTGCCGCAAGGAGGCACCGTACATTGCCAAGCTCTACAAACAATATCGAAAAGCCGGTATGCGGGTCATCGGTTTACCGGTCGGCTCCACACCTGCACAAATTATCAGTTATGTCAAAGCCCATCCCGATGAAAACTGGCCTGAACTTTATATCAGCAGTCAAGGGAATCAGGCGATCGCCAACGATTCCGGCATTCAGGGATTTCCAACGGAAATTATCATCGGGCGCGACGGGCGCGTTGCACATGAGATCATCGGTTTCTCTCCCAAGCAACTGGCAACCGTGGTCAAGGCGGAACTGAAGAAAAAAGCCTGATACCCCTGATACCCCTTTAGTTTCAGAATTGCCTGATACGAGAGATGGCGGTAAATGTCACGGTGACATCCCGCCATCTTCCTTTTTAACGAATGCTTGCGATGCATGCGCCCGCTTGCTTGCCGCCGCCGGCAGCGATGGTCTGCTTCGATCCTCCAACGCCTGATTTTTCCACCCGACCCGTAACAGTCCCCACCAGCAACGTTTTCGATTAAAATGCGGAATCGCCGATGGGCGATACGTGCGGAGCCCGTGATGACAGTGGTTGAAAAACAGCCGACAAACTTGGATGCAGACGCCGCGCCATGGTTTTCCATGGTCGTACCGATGTACAACGAGCGTGATTCGGTACGCGAACTTCACGACGGCCTGGCTCGCAATCTGGAGGCGTTGGGCCGCTCTTATGAGATCATCTACGTCGATGACGGCAGCACTGACGACACCTTCGATGCGCTCGCCCGCATCGCCGCCGAAGATAAGCATGTTGTGCTGATCAAACTCCGGCGAAATTTCGGCCAGACACCGGCATTGGCCGCCGGCTTTGATTACGCGCGTGGTGAAATCGTCATCGCGATGGATGGCGATCTGCAGCACGACCCCAACGAAATCCCGCGCTTCGTCGCCGAAATTGAAAAAGGATTCGATGTGGTCTCCGGATGGAGGCAGAAGCGTGTCGACGGGCTGTTCCTGCGGCGTATCCCCAGCATGACCGCCAACTGGCTCATACGCAAAATATCGGGGGTCAACATCCACGATTTCGGCACCACCTTCAAGGCGTATCGGAAGGATGTGATCGATCATCTGAATCTCTACGGTGATTCGCATCGGTTCATCCCAGCACTCGCCGCCATGGCCGGCGCCACCATCACCGAAATACCGATTAAAAATATTCAGGCCCCGTATCGGCCCTCCAATTACGGCATTGGCCGTACGTTTCGCGTGATGCTGGACCTGCTCACGATCAAATTTCTCAACAGCTACCTCACCCGGCCGCTCCACTTCTTCGGAAAAATCGGTCTGGTGCCCTTTGTGCTTTCCGCCCTGATCGGCCTGTTTCTGCTGATTGAAAAGATTCGCGGCATGTCGATTCTGGAATCTCACGGCCCGCTGCTGATTCTCGGTGCGATGCTGCTGATGATGTCCATGATGCTCTTTTCCACCGGACTTCTGGCGGAGCTCATCTCGCGGGTCTATTTTGAATCTCAGCACAAACCCGTTTACGCCATCCGGGAAATTCGCCGCGATGGGGTGGTGGTTCGCGGCATGCCCGTGCGTCCGCGAAGAGTTGCCATGATTACAGGATCGCCGCCGATTCATGAAGAAATTACCCGAGAGGCGAAGTGAAGAGCCCGAATAATACCCCATCAACCGATGCAAACTTACTGACCGGCCGGCCGGTTATCTCTCATACCGCCGCTCTGCTGCTCATCGCCGCCTTTGCCCTGCCGCTTTATCTTCTGGCGCTGGGCACCGGCAATGCCCGCGACATGATGGAGCTTTTTAATCTGGTGCCCATTCGCGAGGCGTATCGTGATGGCCACTGGCTGCTCCCGACCCTCGGCGGCCTGCCGCGGATGAAAAAGCCGCCCCTCCCGGTCTGGATACCGGCAGGCTTGGGCGTGCTGCTGCATACCGATTCACTTTGGGTACTCCGCCTGCCCTCGGCCATCCTCGGAGTTCTCACCTGCTGGGCGACCTACGCTATTGGAAATACCATGTCACGCGACCGGATTCTCGGCCTGTTTTCCGCCATCGCGCTGGCGAGCATGGTCGTGTTCATCCGTCAGTCGCGTCTGGCATCGTACGATATTTACTGCACTGCATTTACCACCATCGGCTTTTGGGGTTTGCTGCATGCGATTGAGCAGAAAAAACGCTGGATCGGCTGGGCCGCCTTCGGCGGAGCCGCCCTGGGGCTGGCGGTGCTCAGCAAAGGTCCCGTCAATCCCATGTACGCGCTGCTTCCTCTGGGCCTCTGGATACTCATTTTCCATCGCCGCAGTGGCCGCGCGTATCTCGCCGTCCTCATCGCCCTGATCGCTTCGATCGTGGTCTTCTCGCCGTGGCTCTTCGCGGTCGCCGCACGGTATCACGCCCAATATGGTGGAAACGCCTGGCTGGTCTGGACGCATCAGTTCACGCGATACGTCGGCGCGCCCGGAAAAAGCTACACCCAATCCGACTGGTACTATTTTGGCATGCTGGCATGGGTATTCCCGTGGACCATCGCCCTGATGGCCGGCCTCGCCGTCCCGTTCCTGCCGACGAATTCCGATCCCGCCCCCGATGAAACGGAGAAACGGGGCCGCTGGCTCTTCTGGA
>JAJZNY010000240.1:0-6155 GCA_021852245.1 Planctomycetota bacterium
ATTTGCCGGTCACGACATGCACCATGCCCTGATGGGCCCCGTCGGTATGGGTGTTGATGTAGGTGTCCATCATCCAATCCATGATCTGGGCGTTGGTGCCGACATCCGGCGCGGGGATATCGTGGTCAGGGCCGATGTGGTTGCCCAGGGCGGAAGTAAAACGGCGTGTAAGCCGCATCAATTCATTTGAGGAGAGCTCCCGCGTATTGACTTTGACTCCCCCCTTGGCCCCGCCGAATGGAAGACGCATCAGCGCGCACTTCATCGTCATCCACAGGGCCAGCGCCTTGACATCATCAAGACTCACTTCCGGATGATAGCGTATTCCCCCCTTATACGGGCCGAGAATATTATTGTGCTGAATGCGATAACCCTTGAATATCTCATAGCTGCCGTCATCGCGGCGGACCGGAAAATTGACGATCAGCTCATTTTTCGGTTGACCGAGAATGGCTCGAACGTATTCCGGAGCCTTGACAATCTCGCACGCGCCGTTGACCGCCTCGACCGCCATCCCAAAAAGGGAATCCGGATCCGCCGGTAAAAGAGGTTTGGCACTCGGTAATTCAACTGGAATCCGGACTGTCGGCGTCAACTGTTTCCTCCCGCATCGACTCTCTGCAACTCCCGCATCATAACCGCCGGTGCAGCCGTCGGCATCTTATCCGTTCCCAAAATCCACACCCGCAGCCCTATCGGACGCCACCAGCGCGGATCACTTTGAATAAACTGCGCCACCGTCGGTACCCCTAGGGCGGCCGCCAGATGGCTCACACCGCTGTCGTTACCAAAAAAAACCTCCGCAGAACGAAGAATTTCCACGAGTTGTGGCAGTTCGTAACAGTCATTCACACGGAAATCGCCCGCCAGCGCCGCCCTCTCCGCCGCAGCCATCCGTTCTCGCTCCACCGGACCGAGAATAAATTCCGGCCTATATCCCCGCTTTTGCAACCGCCGCGCCAGTCCCGTGTAAAAATCCAGCGGTCGGCATTTATCCCTGCCGCCACTTCCCGGGTGAATGATCACCTTACGCGGGGACGGTTTCCACCCGTTGTTTCTCCCATCAGCCAATTTTGCCGCCGACAGATCGGGCGAAATTCCGAGTTGGCGGCAGCGCTGAACCACGACGTGATGCGGATCACCCGGGCTTGGCAGGGGATTAAAGAAAGAAATTCGCGCCGAACCGCAAGATCGTCTCGCCGCCCGGGCCCAGGCATCGTTGCCGCTGCTCACGCCGCTTACAAGCCAATCACAGTCTGCCCATGGCGGGGCTGCCGGATCGGGATCGTCTCCGAACCAGCGGTGATGATTGAAATAATGAATATCCACGGCACGCTCCGCCCACCCCAGTATCTCGAAAAGCCTGCCGACGGATGCCGCGGTCACCATGGTGATCCGGCAGCCCGGATGAAGCCGCCTGAATTGCTCAAACATCGGTTTGAGCAGAATGGTGTCCCCCAGCGCGCCGGAAAAAACCACGGTAATCCGACATCTCTTGCCGTGGAAAGGATCGCCCGCTTCAAAGCCGCGTAATCCGATCTTTATTTGGCCGGTGGCCGACGACTTATCTTTTGAATCCATCCACCACCCAGAACACGCGAATCCTCGTAGCAGACGACCGCCTGACCCGGCGTGATGGCCGCGATCGGCTCATCAAACTGCACAATCAATTCCCGTTGCGGGCTTACGCTCACGGTCGCCGGCGCCGGCTGCGAGTTGTAACGCACTTTCGCTAAGCAGCGCCGCTGGTTCGGTAATTCGTCATCAAGCCAATTCACTTCCCCGGCGACCAGATACTGCGAAAGCAGCTCTTCAGCCGGTCCCAGATGTACGCGATTGTTCTCACTGTCGATGGCCGTCACATAGATCGGGTATCCCAATGCCACGCCCACACCCTTCCGCTGACCGATGGTAAAACGCTGGTGGCCGGGATGTTCGCCGACCACAGTCCCGTCCGGTCCGATGAAGGGTCCCGGCTTGACGCTCTGCGGGCTGCGGCGGGCCACAAGTTCGAAATAATTATTCTCCGGCACAAAGCAGATTTCCTGCGAGTCCGGCTTGGCATGAACCGGCAGGCCCATTTCCCGTGCCATCTCCCGAACCTCTGTTTTAGGATAATCACCGATCGGCAGAAGCATGCGCGGTAATTCCTCCGGCGGCACGCCGAAGAGCACGTAACTCTGGTCTTTGGAAATATCCGCACCGCGCAGAATCGCCGGACGCCCGGTAGGGGTTTGCCCAATGCGGGCGTAATGACCCGTCGCCACGAAATCCGCCTCCAACGCCCTGGCATACCGCGCCAATTTGCCAAATTTCAGATATTCATTGCATCGCACGCACGGATTGGGCGTCCGTCCGGCATTGTATTCCTGTACAAAATAATCGACGATTCGGCCGAAATCCGACCGGAAATTCAGTGCGTAAAACTCCATTCCCAGCAGCCCGGCCACATAGCGGGCATCGGCCGCATCGCCTACCGAGCAGCACCCCTTGCGATTGGGCTTTTGAGTGTCCGCTTTGCAGGAACTCGGGTCTTGCTCCTCCGGCTCATGTCCGAGTCGCATAAATACGCCGATGCACTCGTACCCCTGCCGTTGCAAAAGCGCCGCTGCCACGGAGCTGTCCACCCCGCCCGACATCGCCACCACAACCTTTCCGCGTTTTTGTTCCCGTACCGAAAACATATCCTCATTATAACCGCTTTTCACCCGGCCGATGCCTGCCAGGTCGGCGGTCAGCCTCTGCCATATTCGCTTCCTTAAACCCTTTTCAGCGGGTGCCAGTTGACTCGGAGAGTCAGGCTTACTAATGTTTTAGACGGGCAAAGCATTGAATGGATTGTTCGTATAGGCTGCGAGAGGAAATAAGAAATGGCGACGAATGCGGAAATTTATTACCAGCAGAACGCTCAGGCGAGCCGCCCCGTGAAAACGGAGATGCCCGATGCCGTCAAGGGGTTTGGGGCCTTACATCAGGCGACGATGAAAGCAGGTGCCCTGACGGCCCTTGAAAAGGAACTCATTGCCCTGGGAATTGGCCTTGCGGTGCGATGCGAAAACTGCATCTACGCCCATGTTAAAGCATCCCTTGCGGCCGGAGCTACACGTGAGCAGATTCTCGACGCCGCCTCCGTGGCCGTGATGATGCAGGGGGGGCCGACTTATACCTATCTGCCACGCGTATTTGAAGCCTTGGATGCCCTCAAAGCATCTTCCGGAACCCCGGTCGCAGAGAATCATTGAAACAGAGGACTGAGGATGGCTGATAACGAGGTATCCGTTTCTGAATTGTATGAAGCGCACATCAATCAGGGTGGGGCGGTTCTCATTGATGTTCGCACTCACGCGGAATTTGAGGGGCAGCATATCCCCGGCTCCAAATGTATTCCGCTTGACCAGCTCAGTCGCGAAATCGTCGCCGAACATCAAAAGCATCCTGACGAGCCCATCTACATCATCTGCCGCTCGGGTAATCGTTCCGGAATGGCGGTTCGAAAACTGATGGAGTCCGATTTCCAGAAAGCCCTCTCAGTCTCCGGCGGAATACTCGCCTGGCAGGAATCTGGTTATCCGGTCAAGGCCGGTGAGCGAAAAGTCATCGCCCTCGACCGGCAGGTGCGAATTACCGCCGGGGCGCTGGCCGCTCTCGGAACGCTGTTGGGACTTTTCGTCAATCCATGGTTCTTGATTATCCCGCTCGGAGTTGGCTGTGGCCTGACCTTCTCGGGTATCACCGACACCTGTGCCATGGGGGCGGTACTGGCCAAAATGCCGTGGAACAAGGGTTCCTCCGGCGACTGCAAGTGTGGCTGATCATAACCGCCAAAATTGGCGTTTTCATAAACTGGGTTTCCGGTCTTTGAGTGTTTTGTGGCACTCGCGTTGAGGCCCCCATCCATCGTATGCGATCATCCTAAATGCAGGCCGGTGGATTGACTCCACTGGTCCCCGCGACACGCCCATGATGCCGCCACCGCCGCCACCCGCCGTTTGATTCCGCCTGCCCCGCGCGTTATAGTTTTGGGAGTAATTGAAATGTTGGGGCTCGCATGGTCGCCATCGATGAAAAATCAATGCCAAGCGCGGAGGCAGGCCGCTGCATGCACCCGCCGGTAAATAACCTGTATAAGGGGATGACGCTGGATGCGGTGACGGGGCTGTATTATGAGCGCAATCGCGATTATTCGCCGAGCCTTGGCCGGTGGATGGAGCAGGACCCGGCCCAATTCATTAACGGGGCCAATACATACCAATTCGTCGATTCCTCGCCGGTGGGGAATGTGGATGCGAGCCGGCTGCAGGTTTTCGCATACGGATTCACCGTCGGCAGCGCCCCGAACTCCCCGGAGTTGCAGGCCCGGACCGACGCGACCTCGCATGGATACCGGGGGCAGCCACCGATGTTTTGCAAAAGATTTTGCTCCACAAGAGGCTGGTCGCAGAAAAAACATCCGTAGTGGAGATATTGGCATGCCCGAACAGCAACCCAAAGAGCGCCGGGATATTTCTAAAAGACTAGTCCTGTTCCTTATAATCTTTTTCGTCGTCTGCGTCCTTGGGCGCTTGTTGCGCCCGTGGCTCGGGCGCACGACCGTTTCCGTTTCAGGGGTCTGGCAGTTCATGTCGCCGCACTTGGTCGGCATCGTCCTTCCCCACAAGATCGGAGGAGCCGCTCCCCCGATAATTGGCTTGTCTCAAGGGGATTACCCCAAGCTGCCGCGCGGCGGAGTCGAGTCGTCGATCCTGTCCGCTGGGATAGTCCCAATTTTCCCCAATGGCGGGGTGTACACCGCCTGCAACTACGGCGTCATTAGCGGGCCGGGCAGCAAATCACCAAAGCATTACGCGTGGGCGCCGGTCATCATCGTGCCGGCCGCCGGGGGCTGGCAGATCGCGTACCCCTTTTACATGCATCTTCGGTTGAAAATACCAAGGCACAGGAACTACACGGTGGGGCTCTTCCCAGGCCACGGCAACGACAATATGTTCACACGGATCGTGCTGACGATGAAACGGCCACTGCCCCGATCGCCGCAACGCGGTACCGGCGGAGCGGAGAAGCACGGGCCCTCACCGAGCGGCGGTAGGCGGCCCGGCTAGGGCAGGCGGGTACCTCTGGCCGAGCGGCCTTCCCCGTATAGCACCGGGCGCGTTATGATTTTCACGGTGAGGCAATTTTGAGGCCGTAGTATGGTCGCAGCCGACAATGAATTGATGCACAACGCACAGGCCATTCGCCGCCGCACGCAGCCGCTGGCGAATAATCTGTATCAGGGGATGACGCCGGACGCGGTGACGGGACTGTATTATGAACGCAATCGCGATTATTCGCCGAGCCTCGGCCGGTGGATGGAGCAGGACCCGGCCCAATTTATTAACGGGGCCAATACGTATCAGTTTGTGACGTCTGATCCGTTAGGCAGAACGGACTCGACCGGGGATTTTGCCATATCTCTCACTGCGGGGTATTCAAAGACTTTCGTATTAGCGTTTGGTCCGACGCCCATACCTGATGTTGGATGGGAAGTATTGGCGAGCGTGAGCGTGCGGGCGATTTCATGCTGCTGCTGCGGCCAACGTAAAAGAGAGCATCTGGCGGAGGCAAGTGTGAGCCTGACAGGAGAGATTGTCTGGGGCGGCGAGTTTAAAGGAACGGTGGCGTCGGGGTCTCCCCGCGGGTCCGGATGGCGCAATCCCACAACCGGCAAGTTCATCAAAGCCCCATCTGTAGAGGGCGGAAGCACTGGCAGCCAGGGCGTAGGGACCGACGTGAAATGCCCGAAGGCCGGCGTAAGCGGGTTTGCCGAGGCATTTCTGGAGGCGTCGGGAGGCGCTTTCTATGGTGTGAGAGTATCTGTTACTTTTCCCGTATATCCCCACCTTGAAGAGCCGCATTTTCAGGTTACGGAAGTGTGGGGGATTTATGGAGCCGAGGCATCCCTTGGCGTGACCGGGGGAATACAGATCGTGGAGCCGCTGGGAACAACTTATGACCTCACGGCCTGATGATCAACGATCTGGCGGGGAGGCGTTGCTTTCCCTCGGCGAACGTACAGCCTTGCGAATCTTCGGTGGGCTTGGCGTTATAAATTTGATTTTATTTTTGGGATTGGTCTTTCTAAACGCGCTTGGTATCGAATTGGGTACTGGTTCTCG
>JAJZNY010000240.1:6165-10362 GCA_021852245.1 Planctomycetota bacterium
TGGATCCCAGGAAGGGGCGTTCGTGGCGATCGGCGTGTTAACTATGCTCCCACCATCGGCGGTCTTGTGGGTGTTGAGCAGTCATGGTCTTAGATGCGGTAATAATTCTTCGCAGGAAGTGAAAGACCGATTTGCATCGAGGGTGCGCATGCTTCGGGGAGCGTTTCCTTCCATATTTTACACTTCGGTGGCGGTAGGAGGCCTGGCCTCGGTGGCCTGCCTGTTTTCCCGTGACGCACGTTTTGCCGCCTTCTTTCTGTGGACGAACCCACTTAGCGTTGCGGCGGCCTTCTGGATTATTCCGCGGTCTACAACCATGCTTAGGCAATGGCAAGAGGAGGACAACCGTGAAGAGTCATTGGGGTAAGAAAGCGATCCTTTTGCGTATGACAATATCTGAGCGGGTGATCTATTGTGATTTTTCAAGACGAGGTGATATTCAATGATCAGGAACTCACGGGTCATGAGCAGATGGGCACGTGCTGCCGCCGTCGGGGGGCTACTTTGGTTGGGCTCATCGGTTTGTGCTGCAGTTCCGACGCCAGCCTCCAAAAATGAGGCTCTCGACGCCATTCGCCTGAGTATGAGTGGGTGCCAAGTATCATTGGTAGCTAACGGTGTCCCGGTGGATGTGTGGGATGCCACCGCTGCAAAGTCGAACCTGTCGAGCTTTTGCAGCTTGGCGGGTTTTGAGCGACACGGTACCAACAGGCTGAAATTTATTGTGAAAACGAAAGCAGATACACCTGCGGTTTTTGAGGCAGAGGTGCTCCGAGGTAGATTCCCCACCTTGCACCGGACGGGAATTAAACTCTCAGTGAAGCGGCCGGCAGCGGCAGCGCCAATTTCGTTGGTAAAGGTTTTGGCCATCACGCGCACAAACCCGACGCCGTGGGCATTTGCAGAGGCTCAAAGAGTCGGCAAGCTTACCTCCGCCGACCGCAAGGCGATATTTAATGCTATCGATCGGATTTGTACAGCTATGCGGCAGCGTGATGGTAAAAAGTGCGCTGCGGCCTACGGTATGGATTTTGCCAAGGCTGCGGGCTATTCACGAACGATGATGCAGTCGCATTTTGCGGCGATGTTTAAGGCTATGGCCCGAATCCATGCCAGACTCGTCGTTTCAAAGCACGCAACTTGGAGTATCGAGGCCTTCGGCCGCGGGGTGCTGGTTCGGGCATTACCGAAGGCATTTCTATTTGGATTTGTTGCTCAGGGGCATCACTATTTGCCTGTTTACAATAATCTCCTGCTATGCAAAACACCCGCTGGATGGGTGGTCGAGAAATGAGACGGCGACGATACTGGGGACGGCCACCCACTAAAAAGGTGTATGGGCAATATCAGATGTTTCGGATGGAAGCAATCAGGCCGGAACTTTCCCTCCACGGCCCCGGCGCGGTATGATTCCATCAGTTGTTCCATTTTGAGGCCGTGGTTTGGTCGCAGTTAATGAAAAGCCAACGAGGGATCGAGGAATCGGACCGGGCGGCATCGCTGGCCTGCGGCCTCAGTAACAATTACCTCTGCGTTCCCCAGCGCCCCCTGCGGTGGAAAAAAGGTAAACGTCCGACGAAGTGCATCTGGCGGGGATTTTTGGGGCGTGTAGATTCTGATCTGCCGATTGGATTTCCGGGAGCGGAACGGCTGTGCGGCACCCATGCATCACGGCAGCTTCCCCGCGCCGCCCCGGCGCGTTATGATTTCGTCAGTTGTTCCATTTTTGGGGCCGCAGGATGGTCGCGATCAATAAAATTTTGCTGCCCGAGTGCGCCGGTGAAGGGTGCGGTGGCGGAACGCGAAACCCGCCCTGATGATTCGGAGACTTTCCGATGGAACGAAGAGCTCGGGTTGCGGCCTTGGCAAGCTGGTCGATGTTCTTGATAATGTTGGTATGGTTGCCATGGGCGGCCAACTCATACTCAAAGCCGCGAGGGTTGGCCCCCGTGATTCGTCAGCCAATCGGGGCGCATGCACCGCCGACACCCCTCATAGTTCTGAGCCTGGCCGCCGCCATCCGGCGGACATTCCCAGCCTGGGTGTGGCGGCCGGGGATACTGTGGTACGAATTGTCTGCGATTATCGTTTTATCGCTTTGGATCGGCACGCGCAGGGCCAGTCTTGGGGCGACGGCACGAATTGGCTTCTGGCTAGCCGTAATAAACCCGTTCCTTCCGCTGCTTCTTGCCGTGCTGACCCTTGGCGCATGGGGTTAAAATCGGCCTGGATACCGGGGACATCCGCCTATTAGTTTGCGCGCATCGCCCCGGCGCGTTATGGTCGCGATTGCTGAAATATCAGCTGCCGCGGCTCGCGGCCTCGGTAACAATTACCTCTGCGTTCCCCTGCGCCCCCTGCGGTGGAAAAAAGCACTTACCGTCGTGCCTCGCACGACCCATGCATGCTCACCTGTCTACTTTCTACTTTCACCTTTTTGCCGGCTCGCCGGCCCATCGGCCCTTGTCTCACACGAAGGAAGGAGAGTGCCAAGACGATTAAAGAAAGCGTACGGACTTAATGCAAAAATATTATCGCCTTTCATTCTTAGCGTGACAAAAAAGCGGATCACATCACGCGCCAGCGTGATTCAAGATCTCACGTGGAGCCGCGGAGATCGCGGAGAAATTCCCGAAGCGGGCGGGACGCCAGTAGTGTCCCGGAATTTGCTGGCGGAATGCTCTCCGAATATTAACACGATCTTAACTTGCGCCAGGGCCGGGTCTGTGGTTTAATACGGGCGTGAAAAAGGCGACTGCCACCTTCGGGAAAACGGCCTCCTGGGAGACCAGCCTCCAAGCTGCGGCGCGGGATGCGATGAGCATCCCCGTTTACCCGGTCGGTTGTTCCGCCCCCCGTCCCTCTGCGTACCACTGCGTCCTCTGCGGTAAAAATAGTTACTTACCTCATGCGTCAGCATGAAGCGTGCTTGCTCGACTTTCTCCTGCTCGACTTTCACCTCTCTGGCGGCGCCGCCCGCCCGTCCCCTGCGGTAAAATCGATTTCTCTCCCTTTCCCTGCGGTCGACGGTTATCCGCCGCGGTGGTGAACGGCGAATTCAACCCACCGGCCAACACTTGCTCCGATCGTGATTCCCGCGCCCTGCGGCCACCCGTGAAAATGGCCTCGCCCCGTCATCCCGGCGGCCCATCCATCCTTGGTGCTTTATGCCCGGCGGCGATATAATCCTCCCCATGCCTGAGACCCCGTCCGAACCCTTGACCGACATCGCCGCGATCAGTGCGGCGGATCTGACTCCCGCCATGCGCCAATATCAGATGTACAAGGCCCAGTATCCCGAGGCCATTCTCTTCTTTCGAATGGGGGATTTTTACGAAACCTTCTACGAAGACGCCCGGACGGTCTCACGTGTGCTGGGCATTGCCCTGACCAGTCGCAGCAAGGGGGAAAACCCTGTTCCCATGGCCGGCGTTCCGCACCATGCCGTTGACGGCTACCTGCAGCGGATGATTGCGGCGGGCTATCGCGTGGCGATGTGCGAACAGGTGCAGGACCCCAGGGAGGCCAAGGGACTCATCGAACGCCGCGTGACTCGCCTCATCACCCCCGGCACACTCACCGAGGAGAATCTGCTTCCCACCGGCGAGGAAAATTTTCTCGCCGCCGTGGTGCTGCCGGAGTCCAAATCCGCCGACCCGGATGGGCTGGTGACCTCCGATGACGGGCTGCTGGACGTCGAAGAACCGCAGGCGGCTGTGGCGTGGTGCGATCTGTCCACCGGTAAATTTTTAACACTCGTCGATACTGTTTCGGTCTGCTTAAGTGAACTGGCCCGAATTAATCCCCGGGAACTGCTCGCTGCCGAAGGACCGGATCATCGTCCCCCCGGCATGGTCGCCCAATTGGCCGAATCCCGGCGGTTGACTCTCACCGTGCGTCCGGCCTGGCAGGCGCAACCGCATCGGGCTCAGGAAATTCTCCTCCGACACTATGGTGTCACCCAGCTCAACGCCTTTGGTTATGAAAACAAATCCGACCCCGCCCTGTGTGCAGCGGGTTTAATCATCAGCTATCTGACGGAAACGCAGCTCGCCGCCCTCAGCCATCTTCCTCCGCCGCAACCCTTTGATCGGCGCCGCCATCTCATCATCGATGGCGCATCGATTAAATCGCTCGAACTGGTGCGATCCTACCGCCAGAACGCCGCCCACGGGTCGCTCGTGGAAGCCCTCGACG
>JAJZNY010000044.1 GCA_021852245.1 Planctomycetota bacterium
TCTCGGCATTGCCGCGGTGGATGGGGCTGTCCGTGCAAGTGCCGGTCTCGCCACCGCACCCTTCACCGGTGCATTCGGGCAACAGAATTTTATTGATCGCGACCATAACGCGGCCTCAAAATGGAATTCCTCCACAAAACATACCGCGCGTCACGAACGGGAGCAAACGGCGGCCGTGACGCCCTGCCCCACAATGTCCTCTGCGTTCCACTGCGTCCCCTGCGGTTGGATCGGTTTCTTTCTTTGCGGTTTATATGTTTTTCACCGCGGTGAGAGTATGCCTTCATGTCTGCGGCTGGTCTATTTCCAATCGCGCTCCTCGAGGGTGCTCGGAAAAATTTCTGCGTTCAGTTAGTTCGCCTAAAGTATACCCAAAGCACCTATCGCAGCACCCCCCCCCAGAATGGAGTTATGAACAATGACAGGCGATATCCGGGTTTTGCCGCCGCCAGATTTCCATCATCAGCAGAGCAAACAGCCGATGGGTATGATCTCGCCTGCCCGCCTGGTGTTCTTCCCATATCCGCTCCGCCAGGATTCCCAGACCCAATTCCGCGGCGAAGGAATCACCAGCAAGAAGATACTCTGCCGCCGCATGCCGCAGCGATGTCCGGAACCAGCGCCCGACCGGGACGCCAAATCCATGCTTGCGCCCCTGCTGCACGCCTTTTGGCAGCATATCGGCCATCGCCCGCCGGAGCGGAAGTTTCCCTCGCCGCCAATTCATCATGACATTGCCATGGAACCGATTCGCCCAGTTCGCCAGCTCATGATCCAGCAGCGGACTGCGCACTTCCAACCCGCACGCCATCGACGCACCATCCACTTTCCAAAGCACATCTCCCGGCAGGTAGTTACTTTGATCACGCAGCATACATTCACGGATGATGTCAAAATCTCGCGGCGCATCATGACGAGAGGTGTCGTGCGCTGTGCCCAACGACCCAAGTGATTCCAAGCTGAAAAGTGCCATGATCGACGCATATTTCGCCTGCCAACTTTTTTCGCGGCCGGCGGCTGCCAAGCGCCTCAGGCGCTCAGATTTATATGGCCATGAGGGGATTCGCAAGCCACCGTTGAGCATACGCATGGCGCGATACCGATCATATCCGCCGAAAAGTTCATCTCCGCCGTCGCCCGACAGAGCGCAGGGGGCCAGTTGCCTTGCACTATTGGCCACCCAATAGGTCGGCAGGATGGAAGAATCGGAAAACGGTTGTCCCAGCGTAAACGCAGTAAGCCATTCCAGCGTGGCCATGGCCGATGATTCCATATCAATTCGACATGGATGATGCCGCAATCCAAGCAGCCGGGCGGTTTCTGCCGCAAGCGCCATCTCGTCGAAGGCCGTATCTTCAAAGCCGACCGTAATCACCTGCAGCGGACATGAATCACCCAGAAGTTCTTTCGCCGCCCCGCAGATTATGGCGGAATCAATGCCCCCCGACAGAAACCCGATCATCGGGACATCGGCGTGGAGTTGTGACTCCACCGCATTCATAATCAGTTGCCGCAGCGTTGCAATCTCCGCATCGCCCATCGCAGCTGCCGCTCCGCGGTTTCCGTCTGCCGCCGAGAGTTGCGGATTCCAGAAACTTCCCGTCGATAACCGTTCCCCGGTCACGCGCAGGTAGCTGCCCGGTGCAAGACTTTTAATCTCCCGGTAAATCGTTTCCGGAGGCGATATAAATCCCGCATGCAGATATCGGGCCAATGAAGACCGCGATACCGACGCCAACACCCCCGGCCAGCAGCGCACCGCCGGAATGGTGCTCCCGAAGGCAAGCCGATTTTCGTCCGCTGCATAAAACAAAGGCTTCTGACCAAAATAATCCCGTGCCAGAAACAATTCATTCGAATGTCCATCCCAGATGGCAAAGGCAAACATTCCGCGCAGCTTCAGCGGCAATTCCGTCTTCCATTGCTCCCAGCCGTGCACCAGCACTTCGGTATCGGAATGGTCCGATTTGAACTCATGCCCAAGACTTTCCAATTCTCGGCGGAGTTCACGATGGTTGTAAATTTCACCGTTGAATACCACCTGCACGCGGCCGTCTTCATTGCTCATCGGCTGTTGCCCACTGGCGGGGTCGATAATGCTGAGCCGGCGATGCACCAGGCATACTCGGGCCGCCAGCGCACCCGGGCTCGATTCATTCCATCGTCCACTGCCGTCCGGTCCGCGATGCCGAAGTAATTCATCCGCCCGATGTGCCGCGTCAGCAAGCAGCGCATCCAATCGGCCCAGTTCAGCTTGAGAACGTTCCCCCCGATTCCAGCCGACGAATCCGGCAATGCCGCACATTCATCAATTCCCCGTCTGAATCGACGATTTGAATTCATTCCCGCTCATCGAGATCGTCAATCGGCAATGGCCGTCCACGAGTTCCTCCAGCGGTTTGCCCAGACATTCGCGCCGCCACCCCCGCATCAGCTCATGCGAGTCGAGATTCTCGCCCGCCATTTTTCGTGCCGCCCAATCCGCGATGGCACTCTGACTGGTCACCAGTCCGGTCGTTACGCTCTGTCCCAGGCAGATGGCCTGCGCCGCCGCCCAGACACGTTCAATGTATTGACTGCACTCCAGCGAATCCCTCGGCTCCTGAAGCGGTTCCGGCAGCTCGTCACGTGGGGCCTCACGCATCTTCTGTATTAAATTCAGAATGAATGGGCCGTACGACTGCAGTTCCTGTCCGCTGATCCCTTCAATACGCGAAAGCTGAGCCATGCTGCGAGGCATTATCTTGGCAATATCCCGAATCGCTGCGTCCGTCATGAACGCTCTCACAGGCGTATCATGTTCATACGCCAGTTGATGCCGCCATGCCGTCAGTTCACGCAGAACTCCCAGTTGCTCCCGGCTCATGGATCGCGGCACCTTGATTTTCAGCCACAGGCGGCGCGGGTCCGGCGGTTCGACGGCCTGCTTCAGTTCCTCGGCGCAAAGCTCGTTCATCCATTGCACCCGGCCATGAGATTCAATCTGCTCCCGGAGCCGCCCGTATACCGCCGGCAGGTAACGCACGTCATCTGCAGCATAAGTCAGCTGGGCATGCGCCAGCGGACGCCGATCCCAGGCGCTGTAGGTGTGCGCTTTGTCCAACTGTACGTCGCAGATGTGTTCAACCAGTTTGGCGTACGATATCGGATAGACCAGCCCCAGCAGTCCCGCCATCAGTTGCGTATCAATGACCGACGCAGGCGTAAATCCACATTGGTGCATGATGGCGATATCCTGCTCGCCGGCATGGCAGTATTTAATGATGTTTGCGTCGATCATCAGCTCTCCCAACGGCGCCAGATCATTGATAGCCATCGGATCGACCAGCGCCACCTGCTCCGCGCCGCACAACTGAATAAGACAGAGTTCCGGCTGATAGGTGCGCTCGCCAATAAATTCCGTATCAAATCCAAAGGCCCCGGCGTGCGCAAGCTGCCGACAGAACTTTACCAGCTCCGGCTCAGAATCGATCCAGATAAAATCCGCAGTCTGCGGCGGCCGGGCTGTTTTGTTCATTCGGGTCATCTAATCATCCATCTGCCGGTGCACCCGGGCGGTGGCATAAAGTTGATCGGCCCAGCGGGACAGGCGATTGCGGAACTGCTCCTGAAGTCCGCGATGATCCCCCGTATACGCTGGAAATCGGCTTACCACCTGCAGCATCAACTCCACCAGATTGGCAAAATCTCCAAGATGAATCCCCTCGGCGGCGATTTTATCTCCGGTTCGAGGTGCTTCACTGCAACACGGCTCCTCACCAGAGAGCATATTGTGGTAATTGGCCAGCGGCAATGTCAGTCCTGCGGAATCGAATCCCGCCGCATCAAAAGCCGTACTGTCGCACGTGCCACCATCCATCAACGCTCGCTGGTATTGAAATTCGGGCTTGGCGTCCGCCAGATCATCCGCGCATAGTTTAATAAATCGTGTCAGAGCCGAACTGAAGATGCCCGTCCGGTCACCCACACGCACCACCGGTCCGTTACCCATCCGCGCCTGCGGCAGGGCCCGGCTATTTTCCAGACCGACCACCGACCAACTCGCCCGCTCATCGGAAGTTGCCAAAGTCCCGTCCTCAATGGCGGCAATGGCACCAAGAAAACCGATCTCCTCGCCGCGTGTGAAGAGCAGTGAGAATGGCTCCCGAATCCCGCGCCGGCAAACTTCATCAAGCATACAGAGCATGGCCGCCGCACCCGTCAGATCGTCGCACACCCGCGCCATGAAATAATCGCCTGATATGGAGGCATCGGGCAGGTCCCACATCCCGATCACACCGGCGGGAATCCGTTGCCCCGGATTCCGCAACTTCAGCACGCAGCTCAGCGTGTCAGAATCTTCCGCCCGCTTCGGTTCCCCCGTCACTACCGTTAAACTCCACGCCGATGTGTCATCCGGATAAAACAGCCGCACGCCGGCACCCGCAAAACAGGACGGTTTGACTCCCCCCAGAAATTCCGCCCGCAGCAGTCCATCTTCTTCGCTGATCATCTCACCGGTTACAAAACCCGGATGGTCCACATGGGCTTCAAATGCCAGTTGTCGGGCGCCTTTTTCCGAGACGCCTCGCTGCAGTCCACCGGCATCAGCTTTCGCAGTCAGTACAGCCGAAGAATCATCCGGCACGACATGATCCACCCGCAGATTTCCCGCCCGGTCAAAATGGCATTCTAATGTTCCCGGCGGTGCAAGCGTTTCCACAAATGCCGCAATCCAACCCAGCACATGTTCTTCGTGCAGCGGGGCGGTGGGAAGATCACAAAGTGTCTTGAGTATGCTCAGAAAGGGACTGCTGATCATCGTCAGGCTGTTCCCCCTGAAGGCGCCCCGGCCGCAGCGCCGCCGCTCATCGCAGCCTGCCCCGTCGCGGTATCCTCCAGGTGTTCAATGTCACTCAGAGGCTGCCCGTCCACATGACGTCGAAGCAACAGATAAATAATGGTGCTTGATGCAAAATAATACGCCACCACGTACGCCCCCAGCAGCGTCACCAGCAGAAAAAGCCAGAAATAGACAAAAATGGCGGCAATCCACTCACTCCAACCCATCGCCCACCAGTTGATCGGCGCGATCAATCGCTCCAGATGCGGCGTCCGCCAGATGGTCTCGAGCACCGAAACACCTGAATAGGTCCCGTGCTCCAAACCGAAAAAGCTCATCCCGATGGCGGCGCAAAAGTGTGTGGCTGAAAGCAGCACATACATCGCCACCAGCAGGAAGAACCAGGTCAGGACACCATAGACCAGTGCGACAATCGTATAAAAGGCGGCTCGCCACGGACTGTTATAGATGTAGCTGAAACTGCGGCTGATGGAGTCGAAACCATCCGATGCCTCAACGGACAGGCAGGGGTAGATCAGATGCAGGCCCGCAACAAACCCCAGCACCACCAGCATGATCATAAATCCGCCCAGCAGCAGAATAATAAACAGCAAGCCCAGCACGATCGGCCCGACCCACGGTATGGCGCCGATAAGCGAAATCGCAATCATCACCGCCCCCAGAACCACCACCAGTCCGATCGGCAGCAGAGGCGCACGGATGAAATACCAGAAACGCCGTATGGCAAAAGCGAGGCAGGAAAAAATCGACGGGTCCTCTCCCGCCAGTCGCAGCGCCGTGTAGCGGCAGATGGCTCCGCCTGTCAGCGCCAGCAGCACAATGCATATGATGAAAAAAAACATGATCGTCAACAGGTAGCCGACTCGTTCAAACCCCAGTCGCCACCCGCTTTCCGAATGCCGGGCGATCATCGGCGGCGCACCAGCGATCAGCCATTCCGGCACCGTGACAAACATGTTCGCCAGGCAACCCCATACGGTGTCGGATTGCCACGCCACCGCAGAACTTCGCGGTGTGACCGCGACCGATATCTCAAAGCCCGTGGGGCGTCCTCCCGCCGGCGGCACAGCCTTGGTTGTCTCAATCCGCAGGGGGTTGAGAACATTGAATACGAGATCGTGAAATTCCTTCAGTTCCTCATGCATGGCCGCGTCAAATATCCCGCGCCCCACGGATCGTTGCACCTGTCGTACATTCCCGAGCAATTGCATGGCCAGTCGGCGCTCTCGCCGATGCAGGGCCCGCGCCGACAGGGCGGGTTGCTCTTTGACCAGCACCGCCAGCCGATGATGAAAACGCCGCTCCATCCCGGCCACGATCGCACTTTCCGCCGCCCGCGGATCATGCTCCAGCGCCTCAATCTGCTTGGAGTGCAGCGGAGTCGCGTAGTCCTGCAGCATTTCCGCCAGCGCCGCCTGACGATTGAGCCGATCCTGAATGATCATCTCGCGGTAGGCCCCCGGTGACGGATCATGAAACGATGATATTTCCCCGGGTAATACCTGCGGCCCCCAGATGCCATCAATCGCCCTCCCGGCCGTGTAGATGATTACCAGTGCCAGCAGAGCCAGCACCCAGATGCCCGGTTCAATGGATATTCGAAATGCCCGAAATATGTAACGAAAATCCATGGCACTTTCGCACAATGCCGCGCCCTTGCTACCGGGGGGTATCGGAGATGTCGTTATCTGTTTTGTCATAGTCAGTTCAACCTGTCCATCTTCACCAACTGGAACACTTCATGTCAGGCCGTCGGCCGGCTCGCCCAGTGCAGCTTACTGGCGAGTAATTCCCAGTGTGTCTGGCGTGGGTTGATCACCAGACGCAGCGGGTGCGGGGCCTTTTTAACAACCACGTATTGTTTCACATTCAATGGATGGATAATCATCCCATCCATCACCAGATGCGTCCCTTCGTTCAGTCGCCGCGGTTTGATACCGATGGCACTCCCGTCGGGTACCACAACCGGTCGGAACGAGAGCGAATGGGCGCAGATGGGAGTTATCACCATAGCCCGGACATCCGGAGTAATCAGCGGTCCACCGGCTGAGAGGTTGTATCCCGTTGAACCCGACGCGGTGGAAATGATGATTCCATCACCGCGAAAAGTGGCCGTGTCCGAATCATCCACACGCACCGTGAGTTCCACCATTCGAAACGGAGCTCCGGCGTTAAGTACCACGTCGTTAAGTGCCAGATATTCAGCCTCCAGATTCGTCGCGTGTTGAATGTCATAACCGCCCGGCCCGGATTCAGGTCCACGTATAGACGCCTGCAGCATGAGGCGGTCAGTCGTCTGGAATCTCCCCCCCAGCAGGGCGGGCAGATGTTCCTTGAATTGATCAAGTGTGAAGGCTGCCATGTAACCCAGCTTGCCGAAGTTAATTCCCGCGACCGGGGCACCGTACCGGGCCAGAAACCGGGCCGCCTGCAGGATCGTTCCATCACCCCCGAGCAGCACGATCAGATCCGGGATGTCCGTCAGGTTTCCGATACTCGCCTCATCTACACCCTCCATAAACCGGGCGTTTACGCCACTCCGACGCGAAAAATCAGCCAGTAAGTGGTGGCCGGCGGCAACGGCCTCATGCTTGGCAGAATTGGCGATAAGCAGAACCTTCATCTGATCCATAGGATACCGGCCCCGCGACATTGCCTCCAGTCATGTAGGTCGGACCGCTTCCACAGCGTCCGCTTTACCTCGTCATGCGGTTCAGAAACAAACCGAATCTCGGCAGGCATTGACCCGCATCTTGAAACTGCCGATCGGTGCAAGTTGACCATTAAAACCCGGCGGTTAAGATTGGCGCATCGGTCTTGCGGGGACGCAAAGGCGGTGTTACAACAATCGCCGGGGGTGCGGCGGTATTAGCCGACTTGCACAACCGCATGAAATTCGAACGGTTGCTGAAGTTTTAGGAGCTAAATTGATGCATGCCAAGCGGTGGAGTCGCTCCGGTGCCACCATGATGATCGTGGTGGTTGCCTCGATAACGTTGATAACCACATTCGCACGGGCTGCTACGGCCCCGTTTTCCAACTCCGTGCTTCACCACGCACGTCTCAAAGTACTCTGGCAGATGCCCCTCGGCCTGGGGCCACGAACCCACGACCGGATCACCCATGTCTGGTTGCTGGGGAAAAACGTCTATGTCTTGACCAAATATGGCTATCTGATTTGTATCAACGCCTCGTCCGGCTCCATCCAATGGACTCAGCAATACGCCGTGCGCGGGCAGGCGACACTTGAACCGATCAGCTATGGTAAAAACCATCTGCTCATCGTCGCCGGCAGCAAGCTGCTGGTCGTCAGCAAGGCCGACGGATCGGTCACCAGATCGCAGACCCTCAAGTTTGCCCCCTCAACTCGCCCTTTAATCAGTAACGGCCGCATGTTCATCGGGGCGTATCATGATCGCATGTATGTTCTCTCGCCCCACATTCCCATCTTCATGCACTGGGCCCAATTCTCACGCGGTGATGCGTTTCTCTCCCGGCCGATCGTTCTGGACGGAATGATGGTCTGTGGATCTCAAGACGGTCGCGTCTGGGGACACATCGCAACCGATGGCAGTGGGGGGTGGCGGCGGCTTCTCTCGGGTTCCGTTGTTGCTGATCTCGGCACGGACGGCCATCTGGTTTTCATCCCATGTCTCAACCACAATCTGTACGCCATTAATGCTTCAACAGGACTGGCGCCGTGGATTACACGCCTGCCCGGCCGATTGACCCACCAGCCCGTCATGTTTGGTAAACGATTGATGATCTGCACCGGCGGCGCCGGACTGATAAGCCTGAATCCAACGACCGGATCGATCCAGTGGGGCCCGGTAGCGGGCGTAAAACGTATTGTCGGGGAGGTCGGCCACAGAATTGCCGCCTCAGGTCGGAATCAGCTTCTAATTATCTCGCCTGCCGATGGAGATGTGATTTACCGCGCAACGGAATCGACTCCGTGTGTGTATGCAAAATCCACAGTTTCAAACCGCATTTACGTCGCATCCACCAATGGCTTTCTCTTGGCATTGGTGCGTCGCTATCCATTGGATTGAGCTGGATGCCTGATCATTTCAATAGGTGATTTTTGCGGAGTCTTCGTTCCGAACGTCGATATCCGCCATCTGTCTATTACTCGATCTTTCATTGGAGACACCTCTCGTGAGTTCCATCGACGCCGTCCCCATCAAGCGCGCACTGATCTCCGTTACCGATAAAACTGGCGTGGTGGATCTTGCCCGGGTTCTGAACTCTGAATTCGGCATCGAAATTATTTCAACCGGCGGAACCGCCCGCGCGATTGCCGAAGCGGGTATTCCCGTTACGGATGTCTCCGCAGTCACCGGTTTTCCGGAAATGATGGACGGACGGGTCAAGACCCTGCATCCTGCCGTCCATGGCGGGCTCCTGGCCCTGCGCGATCATCCGGCGCATCTCGATGCGATGAACGTTCACGGTATCCGCCCGATCGATCTGCTCGTCGTTAATCTTTACGCCTTTGAAAAAGTTGTGGCGGACCCGAATACGCACCTTGAGCACGCCATTGAGAACATCGATATCGGGGGCCCGGCGATGCTGCGCTCGGCATCCAAGAATTATCGCTCAGTGGCGGTTGTGACCGATCCGGCGCAGTATTCCAGCTTTATTGATCACCTGCGTCAAAATGCCGGATCAACACGGCTGCAGTTCCGCCTCAATCTCGCGATCGGCGCCTTTGCGCGTACCGCATCCTATGATGCCGTCGTGCATCGCTATCTTGCCCGGCAACTGGGGGATGATTCGGAAGCCTCCGCCGCCGGACTCTTCCCGACACTGATCCAGAGCTATCGCAAAATCAGCGACCTCCGCTACGGGGAAAATCCACATCAGGCTGCCGCCCTGTATGCAGATGGTGGCAATTCGGTTGGTATGGCCGGAGCCCGGCAACTGCACGGCAAGACGCTTTCCTATATTAATCTGCTCGATGCCGACGCCGCTTTTTCGCTGGCCGCGGAATTTGACCAGCCCGCCGCCGCCGTAATCAAGCACGCCAATCCGTGCGGATGTGCCGCCGCCCCCGATCCAACAATCGCGTTTGAACTTGCCTACGCCGGTGATCCGGTTGCAGCTTTCGGCGGGATTGTCGCGGTGAATCGTGTGGTCGATCCTTCACTCGCATCGGCGATCGTGGCGGGTAAGAAATTTCTTGAAGTTCTCATCGCCCCGGATTTTGCGCCCGATGCACTCGAGATTCTGCGCCGGCGCTGGGCCGACTGCCGTCTCCTGGCGGTTCCCATGACGTCGGTTCGCAGCGATACCGCCCCCCGCAACCTGAAATTGACATCCATCTCCGGCGGGGTTCTCGTTCAGCAGGCGGATGATGTGCCTGAACCCGAGTCTGCGTTCAGCGTTGTCACCACCGCCCGACCGTCCGCTGAGATGTCCCGTGATCTGCATGTCGCGTGGAAAATCTGCAAGCATGTCAAAAGCAATGCGATCGTCATCGTGAAAGATGGGCAGT
>JAJZNY010000021.1 GCA_021852245.1 Planctomycetota bacterium
ATGCCACCAGCGTAAATGGCTGCAGAAGCCCCTCATAATAGGTGACCCGACAAAGAGCCCCGACCCGATTCAGGCTCAGCAGCGGTAGAACGGCAAATTCCACCAGTGCCAAGGTCATCATCGAACCGGTTAGCATGAAAAATATCACCATCCACATCCGGGTGGTGATTTCCTCACGGGCGACATAATTGGCATAATGTTCGGCAACTCCATGGTTACCTTTTGATGCCGTTGCAGCAATGTTTGCCGTCTGATGCGCCGCCGCCAGGAAGTGGGCGTGTAGAAATATAAACACGATGGATAGCGCGGCACAAATTGCCAATACCATCAGTAGGATTTTTTGGGCTTTACTCAAATTTCAGGTTTCCTTTTCACCGCGAAACACATCGCCATTCAGGCGCGTCATCGCACGTGCCTAACGAACAATCTCAATTCGGCCGGTCGCCTCAATACCGGGTGCCGGCTGCTCGACGACGCTCACAATGTATCCGGCGTAACGTTGCTTAAGCAAATCAAGCAATCTCCGGCAATTCTCGGCGGATCCTTGAACCAACAATTCCACTCGGCCGTCCGGCAGGTTTCGAACCTGGCCCGAAAGCGGAAGGCCCCGGGCCAAATCCACACTGCTTTGACGAAATCCTACCCCCTGCACCCGACCCGTGAAATAGACCCTTCGGCATTCTAACATAATCATTCTCGGACTTTCACCGAACTTTCCTTTAGTTTATTGGCCACTGGTAGCCGATGTAAACAGCAAGTTGTGTTTCAGTTGCCGGGAGCAGTCGGCAGCCATTTCGCCGACGCGAGAGCTTGGATGCCGGTCTGGCGGATGAGTTAGGAAGACGGTTTGCGCCCAAATTGATTGCAGGGCGGGTGCGACTATAATCTCAGGGTTGGTAAAGGAATCCTAACGCCATGATTTATTTCGGCCCCCACAGGCGATCGCGGTTGGAAACCTACGAGCAATTTCGCCAGCGATTGCTGGACGAAACCAGCGCCTTTATCGAGTGGGGTCTCAAAAACCCGCATCGCGTGCCGCGGATTCCAACCCATCAGGTCGGGCTGGGGCAGTTTTCGCAGCGGATCAAAACGGTCTTCTGGAATTATGTCTTTGAGCAGGAATTTGGATCGCCGGGCTTCTGATCGGCGTCATTGAGCAAAGGCGACATACATTTATGCAGTTCACCGCCCGCATTGCACGTTTTGAACGCCGTCGTCCCATGATCCTCGTATTTTTGTGTCTGATTTTCGCGGCTCTTTTCGCATGGGACGGGTTTGTCAATTGGCCCAGCCACGATGATCGCATGGTGCATCGAATGCAACATTCCACCAGCGTTGATGCTCGCTACAAGAAAATGCTTGCGACATGGCCCGGCTGGAATCACGCCACTATGGCGGAACGCGCTCATTACGACCACATCGTCCATCTGCTCAATTTCTCCGGTTGGCATACCGTCACCGATATCGAAAACCAGCGCTGGATTGCTCTCGGTATCGTCGTCGTGGCCGCTTTCGGGGGCTTATGGTGGTGGCGGGTGAGCCGGCGGAAGATCGTTGCCGATGATTCCGGCGTGACCCTCGGCAGTGGCCAGAGGATCACTTGGAATCAGATCAAACGCATCGATAACCGCCATTGGATTTCGCAGGGGATTGTGGATATTGACTATGAGCCGTCCGCAGGAAACATCAAGACGGCCCGTTTCGATTCGCTGATATTTGACGATCTCGGTCCGCTCCTGAATTCGGTGGCCGAGCATGCTCCCCATGCGGAGATGATCAATCCTCCGGACTTTGAATCTCAACCAATCTGATGTTGCCGGCCAAATTCAGGGCAGCGGGGACAGCGTTACACACCCGCCGACATGAACCCACCGTTACAACCTTCGTAACTTTGTTATGATGCTGCGATGAAGCGGTTCAGGCATCTCCCCGCTGGCTCAATAAATCCCTGCGGGATCCCATGGCAGGAGCGTGATAAATGAAATCTCCCGGAGAGTTACCCCGTCGTGATCTATTAAAATTCATGCTGCTCGCATCGGCGGGCGGTCTGGTTCTACCGGGTGACGCTCCGTCCGCGTTGGCGGCAGAACTCCCCACCGGGCGGCCGTTTTCCCATCCACACCGGATCCGTTACGACGGGAAATCGTTGTTCGTGGAAGATAAACCTTTTTTCCTCTACAGCGGATGTTTCCATTATTACCGATGCCCCAAACCGATGTGGCGGGCTCGCTTTGAAAAGATTAAGGAAGCCGATTTCAACACCGTGCAGACCTACGTGCCGTGGAATATGAGCGAAAAAGCGCCGCCCGCATCGCTCTTTGATTTTTCCCATGTCGATTTGTCTGACCTTGATGATTGGCTGCACATGGCGACGGAGGAATTCGGCCTTTATGTCACCATCCGTCCAGGGCCCTACATCTGTGCGGAATGGGACACTGGCGGCTTTCCGCAGTGGCTTATGACGCATAAACCGCACGGGTATAGCGGCGAATGGCTTCGCAGCGACAACCCCATATTCGTGGCGTGGAGCCGACACTGGTATGATGCCGTCTGCCCGGTGATCGCCCGACACCAGCTCACGCGCAAGCCGGTCGGCAAGCACGGCGTATTTCTGTTCCAGGTGGAGAACGAATATGACTATCCATCCTTCCCGCTTGAGGTAAAACGCCGGTACGTAGAATCACTCGTTGAGGGAGCATTACAGAATGGCATCGATGTCCCACTGTTCATCAATTGGGGCAGTTGTGTTCTCCATGCGCGTAATGCTCGTCTCCGGCGCGTGTTTGATACGATGGATTTTTACCCGCGGGCGAATGTCAACAGTGTTCAGGGGTCGATTGACGCCATGCGCCGCAGCCAGCCTGATGCGCCGCTGATGACCGCGGAACTTCAGGGCGGATGGTTCACGTCGGTTAATGGCGTTCCGGACTTGCGCACCGACGAAGATCACTACGGTAACGGCATTGGGCCCGAGCAGATCAACAACCTCACCCTGTTCTGCATGCAGAACGGCGTTACCATGATTAACTATTACATGCTCTTCGGCGGGACCAATTTCGGGCCTCGACCCGGACGCGGTATCGCAACGTCTTATGACTACAGCGCCCCGATTCGGGAAAACGGTGGCGTTGGTGCCAAATATCTTCGGGTTAAGGCGCTGGCGGCCATGTTGAAGGAGCATGGACCGCACATCGCCCGTTCGCGGGCTCTAAAGGTGTCGGCTTCTGTCGAACATACCGATGTGAGCATCGCCGCTCGAGAAGCTCCCGGTGGGGGTATCTATGTCTTTGCCCGCAAGATTCGCGATGGTCAACCTCGATCTGGCCGCGTGAAAATCACGGCAGGGCGTCTTAACGGTGTGGAATTCAAATATTCGCTGGAAAAATTTGGTTCCAAAATACTTTACTTTCCACCGGGCGTATCGTCCGCCGCCCACGCCCAATGGCTTCCTGCAAAACAGCCGGCCATCCGCCGCCCGGGCGGCATTCTGCCGTCAGCTGTTGAAATAACTCGCTGCCGAACCGCGATAGATCCCGTCCCGACCCAATGGCGTTCGGTAAAGCCCGGCCAATCCCTTGCCGATCTTGGATTCTACCTGAGCGGTTTCAACTATTACCGTGCTCCATTGGTTCTTCAACCGCTGCCCAAGCACGTCTCCGCCAGCGCACTGGTGGCACGCGTTGGCTCCGGGGACGCCGCAACGGCCATGGTTAACGATCACGTGCTTTATAATTCGGGAACTGGTGCGGATACCTGCCTATTTAAGCCGGAATCCGCATTAGCTCCGGGCCGCCATGACACCCTGCTGGTCTACGAAAATCGCGGCCATGCCAATGGGGGTATGTCCATGGAGGAACTCTACGGTATTTTTGAACTGGCATTTGAGCCCGCCGATGTTGCGGGCCGACTGCTGGAACGATGGCAGATGAAGCATATCCAACCGCCACCACGGCCTGAGTCCGTCCGATGGACCGGACGCCACGTATCCACCGCCGGCTGGCAGCACACTATTTGCCGCAATGCCGACTCCGCCGTTCAACTCTCGCCGAATTCCTGGGCGGTCTTCCGCTGCCATTTGACATTGACGCATCGCGAGATCGCGTCCCACCTGACCGAATTGATGTTCACCCGCATCGACGACAACGGTTGGGTCTTCGTCAATGGAAAATTAATGTGTAAAACGGATAGCTGGTCGCGGATATGGACTTTCAATGCCGCCGGAGCACTGAAAGCCGGCGAAAACAGCATTGCCGTCCTGGTACAGAATGTAGGCGGTGGCGGCGGTCTTGGACTCGTGAAGTTGATCTCGTCAAAAGCCACACAACCCCTCTCTCACCTCGACGGGCCCATGGAAATTGCGGCGGCACCAGTCGGTGTAGAACATCGCTGGCACGAGACGGATTTTGATGATAAAGGGTGGCCTTCGCATTCCCTGCCGCAGACTTACGATGCCGCCGCATCGCCGCATCTGCTTTCGTGGCACCGCATGGAGTTTTCTCTCCCGCCCGTGAATCCAGACATCTGGCTGCCGTGGTGCCTTAAAATTCAAGCCGTTGGAACGGGCTTCATTTACCTCAACGGACACACTTACGGCCGCTTTTGGCAGAATGGCGGACAGCGAGAATATTACCTTCCTGAATGCTGGCTTAACCCGCACGGAAAAGGTAAAAACGTTATTGCCCTGTGCCTGCGGGCCGTGGACAAACCGGCGCAAATCCTCTCCGCCTCGGTTGTGCCATACAGGGTATATGCAGAACGCCGCCGATCGTAATCGCCTCGCATGGGTCGCTCGATCGTGCCGGCGGACCGACATACGCAGCTTGTGTGTGATTCAAAACAGTGCACCGAGCTTGATGACTTCCGGCGCCGGTTCCGATTCGTCGGCAAGATTGGCCTCATGTTCGAGCAATGCCCTCTTGAGTTCCGGTCCCCAATGGTAGCCGCCGATCCGCCCGTCGGATTGAATCACCCGATGGCACGGGATCAAGACGGCAATAGGATTGGCGCCGCAGGCCTGGGCAACCGCTCGCGAAGCCTTGGGCATCCCGCACGCCTCCGCAAGCTGTTTGTAGGTAATGGTTTTTCCGTACGGAATTTTCAGCAACTGAGTCCAAATCTGCTCTTGAAACGGCGTGCCGATGGCGTGCAGATTCAATCGCGACGGGTCGCTGCGGGTTTCAATGTGGCGGACGATCTGCTTGAAGTCCCGCCGCTGAGAAGCTGATGCCGTCACCAGCAGAGGCGGGCCCGCATAGGCGCTGATGATGGCACGAATCGGAGCCTCATTTCGGCCAAATCCGAGATATATCAATCGTCCCTCGAAATATCCGCCGATGATCGGTCCAAACCGGGATTCCACACACACCGTGTAAACCATCGGACATTCGATGATCAAGTCCATAAATTCTCCTCGGAAAATACTACGCAGCCTGGATCGTCGGCTAATCCAGGAATGTTCGCATATCAATGGCGTCAATTTCTGATTCCGTCAATTCACGATGCATCCGCCTCGAAGCCGCCTTCAAGCTCCGCTGAATGCCTGATTTGGAAACCTCGCCATCATCCGCCGACAAAAATCCGAAAACCCTCAACCAGAATTCCGTATCAGCCGCTGACGGTGTCGGCATTCTTTTGGCAGCCGGTTCCTGTTTTCTGTTCTCCTGTCGCCGATGCGTGTAAACCTGCTGAAGAAATGTACCGCAATGGAGCGTTCGCACGCCGAGCTTTTCCGCTCGCGATCGCAGTTGCCGATCATCCGTTACCACACAGATATCTCTCCGCCCCGTTGACGCTTTACATAATGCAATAATGGCATCATCGGCAGAGCAGCCCCGCCCCGCCCATTTCAACTCAATCGCTTCGTAATCGCCAGCCTGCGGCTCCTGCGGTTTACGAACGCCATCCATTACCAGAGTGAGTTTCATCCCACGGCATACACTGCAAATTTGGTTCAGGGACAGGCCCGTCACTTTACCGCGGCGACTCGCTGCTGCGTGCATGAGGTTGTAGGCATCGACAATTAACATCCCGACACCCTTCTCGCGTGCTACCGCGTTTGCTTCTCTACCCCATCCTGATAGACCACGCGCCCCTGCAGCACCGTCATCTTGATTCTTCCGCACACCTTTCGGCCCGCAAATGGGGTGTTGCGCGATTTCGATTTAAACCGCGCCGGATCAATCGTCCATTCTTCATCCGGATCAAATACGGTCAGGTCTGCCCATTCACCCACCCTCAGCGTTCCGACGTTTTCCTGTCGAATAACCCGGGCAGGATTCAGGGTCATCAAAGCGATCATTTTCGGCAGGGAGATATGCTTGCGCCGCACCAGCGCCTCAAGATAGAGGGGAAAGGCCGTCTCAAGCCCCACGATACCGAACGGTGCACGATCAAATTCCTGTTCCTTTTCCTCGCGAGCATGCGGTGCATGGTCCGTGGCAAGCACCTCAATGGTGCCATCCACGACCCCGGCGATGCAGGCGTCCACATCCGCCTGTGTACGCAACGGTGGATTCATCTTGGTATGGGTGTCATATTCGGCGCAGGCCTCTTCGGTCAGCAGCAGATGGTGTGGCGCCACCTCGGCGGTAACACGCTGTTGATTGGCTCGGGCCTGCCGCACCAGTTCCACCGCGCCCGCCGTGCTGATGTGCTGAACGTGATACCGCGCTCCGATGGTACGGTTCAGGATCAGGTCGCGGGCGATCATCAATTCTTCCGCCGCCGCCGGCAGGCCGGTCAGTCCCAGCCGATTGGCCGTCAGGCCAGCATTCATCGGTCCGCCCGAAAGCGTCGGTTCCTCGCAATGTTGGCTGATAAGCCCATCGAACATTTTGACATACTGAAATGCCTTGTTCATCACCGCCGCTGAGCCGACACCCACACCATCATCACTGAAGCCGACCGCATGGGCTTCGTGCATGAGATGCAGTTCGGCCAGCTCCTTGCCTTCTCTCCCTTTCGTGATGGCACCAAACGGTAGCACCCGGCACATATCCGCCCGACGGGCCTGATTGAGCACAAATTCAATCTGCGCCGGATCATCCAAAGCTGGATTGGTATTCGGCATGCAGCAGACCGTGGTGAAGCCGCCGGCCGCCGCCGCCGCCGCTCCGGTCGCAATCGTCTCTTTATGTTCCTGCCCCGGCTCGCGAAAATGTACATGAATATCAATAAATCCGGGTGACAGGTACCGACCCTGAAGATTAACTACCTTCGCCTTCGGCGCATGGCCTTTAAGGCCGGTTCCGCATTGAGCGATCCGGCCGTCCACCACCAAAAGTTCTTCCTCCCGCGGACGAGATTGGTCGGGGTGAATCAATTTCCCGTTGGTAAATAATGTCGGTCTGCTTTCCATTGCCGTGACAGTATAGCCGATGCGGGTGGACCTGACGCGGATGTCCCGGGAAGACTTAAACGGCGGCAGGTTCGGCCGCAAACTGGCTCTCGCAGATACGCCGATATCCGGCACAGGTTGAGAGCAGATCCGCGTGCGTGCCCAGGCCGATGATCCTGCCATGATCCAGGCAGACGATGATGTCAGCTCCCACAATGGTGCTCAGGCGATGGGCAATGACGAATGTCGTGCGACTGCGCATAAAGTCCTTCAGTGCCAGATTAATCTTCTGTTCGCTATCCGCATCAATCTGGCTCATTGCCTCATCGAGAAGCAGAATCGCCGGGTTACGTAAAATCGCCCGTGCAATTGCAATTCGCTGCCGCTGCCCGCCGGAAAGCCGTACGCCCGACTGGCCCACCAGTGTGTTGTATCCTTCAGGTAACTGCGAAATAAATTCGTCCGCATAGCTTTGTCGACTGGCCGCCAGCACGGCATCACGATTGGCGTGTGGAGTGGCGTAGGCAATGTTATTGTAAACCGTATCCGCAAACAAAATGGTATCCTGAGTCACCAATCCGATCTGCTTTCGCAGCGACCTCAGCGACACACCTGCAATATCCGTTGAATCGATGAGAATTCGTCCGGCGGTGGGGATCAGCAATCGCGGAATAAGTGAAAGCAGGGTGGATTTGCCCGATCCATTGGCGCCGACAATCGCCGCTGTCTGCCCCCGGCGCACGGTGAAATGAATATCCTGCAGCACCGGCTCGGGTGAACCTGCATACGCAAACCTCACCCCTTCAAACGTGATCTCTTTCGAAAGCGGTGGAAGTGCCGGCAGTGGTACGGCGGAGTTTTCCTCCACCGGTTCATCAATAATTTCAAAAATTCGTGTGGCCGATGCATTCGACTGCTGCAATTTTGAATTCACATCCGAAAGCTTCCGGAGCGGTTCGAAAATGGCCGCAAAACAGGCCAGCAGAAAAATGAACGAATCGCGATTGATGGAATGGCTCAGCACCAGCTTCGCAGCAATCAGCACCGGAATGCATCCGAGCACGATGGTCAGTGTTTCGATCGTGGGGCGGGAAAGCGAGGTGTAGTGAGCCAATCGCGCCTGCTGGTCGTAAAGGTATCGATTGACCTTGCTGAAGCGTCGTCGTTCATATCCCTGCCCGTTATGAGCCTTGACGATACGCACACCCAGCAATGTTTCGCTGATAATCCCCAGCATGTCCGACCATTTTTCCAGCCCTTTGCGGCTGGCTCGCCGCATCCGCTTGGAGAATTTGCGGATGATCACGCCGATGATCGGTAAAATCACCATCGTCCCGACGCAGATCCGCCAGTCAATGAGCAATGCCACAATGCCCACCGCCAGCGCCTTCATCGGTTCCAACATCGTCTTGCCCAGCAGCGTGGTAAGCCCCTCGGTAAGTGTATTGGTATCCTGAGTCAGGCGGCTGGTCAGATCGGTCGTGCCGTGCTTCGAAAAATACTGCATCGGCAACTGCAGAATCCGATTGTGCATTCGCCGGCGCAGGTTAATCACCACTTTCGCCGCCAGCGTCATGCTGATATATTGCTGCATGTACCGAAACGCACTGCCGACTATGCACAAAACCACAAATACCACCATCACCCAAAGCAGGCACCACCAGCGGCTCTGGGGCAGGGCGCTGATCGCATCAACAAACAGCCACATGTACCAGTGGGTGCCGGGCATGGTGATCGTCGGCTGCGCGATCACATTTCCACTGCTCGACGCAATCGTGAGGTGAACGCGGGCATAATCTGCCGTGTGCGCCAATATCCTCATCATCCCCTGCCAATGGCGGCTCACCGCGTGCGCACCGGCACCGGCTGACACCACCGCCACCTGCGTGATGCGGTCGCCGGGGCTTAATTTCGCCAGCGCAGCCGGAGTGGCATGGCCCACACGTGAGATGATAATCGCCAGTGTCTTGGCGTGAACCGATTGGTCCAGATCCATCAATCCCATGTGCAGGCGGCTCTCCGCCGCCGCCTGATCGGCCCATCCGTGCACCCCCTGCGTGGAGATAAATATTTTCATCACCGGCAGCAGTGTCGCAATTCCCGAAGCGTAGGAAAGCCCCACACCCAAGGCGCAGAGCAGCCCCAGCACAACTCGCCAGCGATACGGCCAGACACCCTCTAAAACTCTCAGCAGTGGTTTCATCAGTTCCTCTGATCGCGGCATTTCCGCCCCGCGATTTCAAACCATTTAACATACCATCAAATAACGCTCTTGACATGAGGATCAAATAGCGCAGCGACGGACTCGAAGCCAACGCGCTCGACATAACGCGACGGGCATGTTGTGAATTCTTTCAGGTGCTGTGGCTTACGCTCAGCAGGTTCCATGCGCACAAAGATTGCGCATTCCGATTGCCGCTCTGAAGAGGGTAACGGGATATTTCGGCATCCGTGAGAGGAAATTCTACTTCTCAGAGAGTGCTGTCACGCGATACGGCATGGTCATAAAACCTCTACCTCAGTGGTTTTCAATGCAATAACCAAGGCCCTGAGTGTATCGGATTTGATTCTTGCGGATCGGGCTGCGATCCTGCTCGCTGTGTAAACCAAAAGACTGCATGTGGATTGCAGTTTCGGGCGGCGAGAGGCAGTTTTTTCCAGAGGCGGATACCGAGCCGACAGCAACTTGCAGACGGCGGCTCATCTGCATCAGCTCTTAGAACCTTGCGGAGCGAAAAAGGAGGGCGACAACGGCCCAAAGCCGATATCGCCCTCGCGTTTTATTTCGCCGTCAAAAATGAAAGGTTATTTTTTCTTATCTTTGTATGGCGAAACATGGCGAAGTTTGCCACGGCGTGGTTT
>JAJZNY010000227.1 GCA_021852245.1 Planctomycetota bacterium
CAAACGGGTTGATATGCAATTTTTCCAACTGGCTGGGGCGTAAACGCCCGGATTCGGATGATCGGAGTGAACCGCCCGTCGCCGCCATGTGCGTATGGCAGGATTACCAGCGGTGGCCCAGTAAAAACCTGCTGCGTGAATGTTACAAGCCGCTTGTCAGATATCATCATTGGTGGTTCGCCATTAATCCGGAGACACACCTGCCTTATCGGGATGGTAATCGCGACGGACTTTTGGAGTGGGGTTCGGATGATAATCACGTAAATTACAGACTTCACTGGCAGTACGCCCGCTATGAAAGCGGCATGGACGATACGCCCATGTATCTTCCATCGAAAGTGCGCATGATGGCCTCCTCAGATACTTATGACGTTGACGATGTGGGGCTGAATTCGCTTTGGGCAGCCGATGCGATGTATCTCGCAAAGATTGCAACGGTTCTCGGGCATCATAACGCCGCTGCTCATTACACGGCGGAGTGGAAATCGATGGGGGCCCGTATCAACACCCTGCTCTGGAGCCATAAGCTCGGAATGTACTGCAATCGTTACTGGTCTCGGGGCAACGGTCATCATCTTCTTTCACGGATATGGTCACCCACTAATTTTTATCCGATGATTGCTGAAATCCCGGATGCAAACCGGGCCGGGCGGATGCTGGCCGTCATGTTGAATAAAAAATACTTCTGGGGCAGGTGGGTTATTCCCACGATTTCGCGAAATACGCCCTACTACAGGCATCAGGAGTATTGGAGGGGAGATATCTGGGGCCCCACCAACTATCTTGTCTTTCAGGGGTTGCTTCATGATGCACCGGCATCCGTGATTCACGCATACGCCCGCAAAAGTGTCCGGCTTTTCATGCGGAACTGGAACCGTACCGGCATCTGGAGCGAAAACTATCTCGCAACCACCGGCATCGCATCCCATGATCGGCATTACAGCTGGGGGGCCTTGCTGCCAACCATCGGCCTTGAGGCGATCTGTAATATAGGAGTTAACAACCGAGTTCGTCTTGACGGAACCTGGAAACTCCACGCCAGGCTCTCCAATATTCCGATCTTGGGGTATCGCTATACCGTTGTCGTGACCCCGGGCCGAACGGAGCTTTTACGCCATGGGAAAATTGTGGCGACCGCAGACGACAAAATCATATCGGTGCGTTTGCCGATACATCAAATGAACTGATTCGCTTCTCACGGTTCATGAGCGGATGGGCTTTATCACCGGGTAATCTGCATCGTTACCGACAGCAGTGGTACCACCGGAGCCCGTGCCGCAACGCGAATTTCTGTGACAGTAGACACACCGCGCCGGATGAGATTGATGCTCTCAACCGGAAGTGCGGCCTCAAGATGATCGATGAACTCCGGTGGCAATATTTTCAATCGCCGCAGAATGGCGGTCTCACCGCTGGCCCGGCCAGTGAAACACGTGTGTGTGATGAGTTCGGCGTGGGATGAACGTATGGAAATATAAATGTAATATCGATTGCCCGGAGAGCAGCACAATAATTCCCGCTGTCACCAGCCACGGCCCGTAGGGCAGGACATTAGGCCGCCTGCGGATCATCAGAAAAATCGCCCAGATCAGCGCCGCGAAGGGCGCAATGAAAAAGGCCAGCACCGCATGCGCTGCCCCGACTACCGCTCCGATGGCGGCCATCAGCGGGACATCCCCAAGCCCCATCGCCTGCCGCCCCAGAACCAGGGAACCGAGGATCCGCGTGATCCAGATCAATCCTCCCCCAACGAGCAGTCCCGCCATCACCCCGGTGAGGGCCGGCATAAACCGCCAGGTGGGCAGATGCAGCGGCAGAAGGCCTGCGACAATCGCACCGGCGGCAGGTAAGACAAAAAACAGCAGTTCCTTGAGCACTTCACGCCGCACATCCGGTTCGCTGGTTTCGTCCATCACCTCCTGCGATAATTCGATGCTCGCTTCGGGCTGGGGCAATACACCGACCAGAAACACCAGCAGGCCCGCCGCCAGAATGACGGCAGACTCCGTCGCAGCGCCGCAGAAAAATGATCCCGCACTGACGATCGCCGCCGCTGCCGCCAGCAACATTCTCGCCCTCGTGCCGCCGGCGGCATTGGGTGGCGGCAGGTTCACCTCCGAGTTTTTTTGAGCCTTCTCCGCAGGCGTTTCCGGAGCCGTCGCAGGTGCTTCCGGCGTCGCGTTGAAGCTGCGTGGAAGCAGGCCCCATTTCAGACCGGCCAGCGCGAGAATCAGTCCGCAGGTTCCGCCCCAGGCAGCACGCCCAAGCCATCCCGATGGATTGATTTGCGGCAGTCCCGGTTGGAAACCGAAAAAAGCGACCACAATCGCTCCAGCTATCACGATCTGTGGCAGAATGAGGGGAATCTGGAACGTGTCAGCATCAATCCCGGCTGTGGCAAGGAGCGTGGCGGCAAAAAACATTTTTAATAATAATCCCGGGATTCCCAGCAGGATCGCATGGTGATATCCTGCCGCGTGCTGCTGCGTAAATATCGCCAGAAAAATCAGTCCCGTTCCCAGTTCCACCATCGGATAACGGGCTGAGATCGGTTCGCGGCACCCTCTGCAGCGGCCGCGCAGCAACAGATAACCGATAACCGGAATGTTATACCGGGCGCGGATCGGTTCATGGCAGTGCGGGCAATGAGATGGAGGAAAGCTCAGCGTCAGAGGCCGAATATGATCACCGAATCGAACGGGGCTGCCATAATTCGGCAGACGCCAGATAACGACATTCAGAAAACTGCCGATGCAGCATCCGATCAGAAACAGAAACACGGCCAGCAGCCAAAACGGAAATTCCATCGACGGTATTATCCGCGCCTTGGACAATTGGGCCAGTCGCCGGTACGGAAGGGATCGCTCCATGCCCCGGCACCATCAGATGGCCCGCAGCACTTGAAGTCGAAGGGGACAGATACCATTGATAACGGGAAGGCCGCGGGAAATGACCTTTATCGTGACGCCTGAAATTCAAGGATCGCCCGGCAGAAATCCGGCAGATCATCCGGGCGGCGGCTGGAGATAAAATGCCGATCCACCACCACCGGCGCATCAACAAATATCGCCCCCGCATTCATCAGATCATCTTTGATTCCGGGGGAACCCGTCACCTTGACGCCTCGATACACGCCGGCCGAAATCGCCATCCATCCGCCATGACAGATGGCCGCCACAAGCTGCCCGCGGGCGGATATTTCGGCGATTATTTTCTTCACCTGAGCATCGCGGCGGAGCCGGTCCGGCGAAAACCCACCCGCCAGCACCACGCCGGCAAACATATCACTGGAGAGTTCACCAATGGCCGCCTCACTGCGGGCGGGATAACCATGCTTGCCCGCATAGACTTTTCCTTTTTCCGGCCCGGCGAGCACAACCTGTGCGCCCGCCTCGGTGAGGCGGTACTTCGGGTACCAGACCTCCAAGTCTTCGTATAAATCTTCGATAAAGCAGACGAATTTTTTCCCGGCAAGTGGGGGCGATGAATCTGTCACGCAGCCCCCTTAACCCTGATCCATGCCACAGGAACCCATCCGTTTGCCGCAGCCGCACATTCCCGGCATTGGGGCAGGCCCGCCGCCGGAGCCAGCGCCAGTTTGGGCGGAGAAGACCGAAACCTTTCTCGTTGCCGGGCCGCCGCATGTTGGGCAGGGGGGTGAAGGGTCTTTCGACGAACGGATAAGCAATTCAAATTCTTTCTTACATGATGGACAGCGGAATTCATAAATCGGCATAAACGCCTCCATAGCCAATTCTGCGGTACCAGCGCCGCCATACCTACGAGTTTACGCAACGAAACTGCGGGCGGCAACATTCAATGGCGGTAGCCGGTCGTTTTGCGGGGAGACTTAAATGGGCGCGCCGGTCGCCGAAGCGACTCAATAAAAACACTCTTTGAATGTTTTGATCGGCTCCGATTCGGTTTTGCAGCCAGTCGCTCAACGGCTTCGTCTGCGGTCAGCCAATGCACGTTTTTGCTTTCCAGCTTGCGCATGGCCAAGTCGAAATCAAGCGGATCCCGCAGACCGCAGCAATCCCGCACCACCGCCAGCGGTTGCCGCCGCTGGATCAATCCCAGAATGACCACGCGAACCACCGATTCCAGCGGGCCGCCTACGATAATCCACAACGGCGTTTGCGTTTCTGAAAGGAGACGATCCAGTCGTGGAGAATCGAAGGGATTCGCGTCGGGTAGATCGAAAATGTGCTGTTGAGTGCGCAGGAATCCGTCGACCGGAAAATCGGTGCCGCAGTCGAGCGGCATCTCCTCATGATCCTCGCAAAGCGTGAAGGGCAATTTCTGATAACCCGGTGTACCGGGTACGCAAATGGGCTCGGATGGCGGCGGGTCTATCTGTGTCAGATTATGCAGCCGCGTACTGACAACCGGGGTACGGAGACGTTTGGCGGCAGCAAAAACCCGTTCAAGTGGATCGATCAAGACCGCCGCCCTGGCAAGGGGGTATTTTCCGGCCGGGTCGAATAAATCTCGTTGAGTATTAACATCCAACAAAATGGGGCATCGCGTCGAAAACATAGCTCACCTCCGTATATTCAGGTCAAAGACCTGACCCCTACGGTAATCATCGTCTCGCGCTCCCATATGACTATACGCATCGGCATGGCCGATTGGAACAAAAAATCGCCGGTTTTTACCTTCCGGCCAATGGGCTGATTTCAGGCTTGGAATACAATGGTAACGCTATATACCATAATATGTTATGATTAATTAACATCCCAGAAGTGCGGGTTGGATTCTTTGGTGGGCAACCATCAGTTGTGAAAGTCAACTTCAAATGGATGGTCATATTTCGGTATCCCATCTTCCGAATCCGTCCACTGACAGGAGGCCAGGTATCGCCGCGGCGGGTCATAATAACCGTCAATTCTGACTGCACGCTGGACTTGGCATACCATGCATCAGTAATATCCTCACGCGGCGAGGCGCCCGACGAATGCTCCGTCGTTTGGCGGATGTTAGGTTCCTACGCCGGGCGGTGCGGTTGCCGATGCTCGCCCCGTTATGCCCAAAATAGGGTTATCGGGCTATAGTGGCATAGGAGGTCTGTGGCTTGGTGCACCCATGGCGCAGAATCTGCCGATAACGCCATTGGCGCTAAAGAGGGCGGTCGAGCGTGTGAATGCCGGTGATTGCCGGTAGCTAAGAATAGGTGGAAACCATTGGGAACGGATCGAAACACAAAAAACGGCTCCAAGGCATTGGTCATTGTTGAGTCGCCGGCAAAGGCCAAGACGATCAACAAATACTTGGGTGCCAACTACGTCGTAAAAGCATCCATGGGGCATGTGCGCGATCTGCCCAAAAGCGGGATCGGTGTCGATATCGATGCTGATTTCGCACCGACCTATGAAATTTTACCCACACGTAAAAAACTCATCACCGAGCTTAAAAGCGAGGCCAAAAAATCCGGTACCGTCTTCCTGGCAACAGATTTGGATCGTGAAGGAGAAGCCATTGCGTGGCATTTATGTCATGCGCTCGGCCTCACACCCGAAAGGGCGCAGAGGGTAGTTTTCAATGAAATTACACCCGGCGCCATTCGCCGTGCCTTTGAAAACCCCCGCAAGATTGATCAAAGTAAAGTCAACGCGCAGCAGGCACGTCGAATCTTGGATCGTCTTGTCGGTTATAAGGTCTCGCCGCTGCTGTGGAAAAAAGTCGCTCGCGATTTATCCGCCGGTCGTGTGCAGAGTGTCGCGGTTAAATTAATTGTAGATCGCGAACGCGAAATTCAAGCTTTTATCCCGGAGGAGTTCTGGAAAATCCAGGCCGTTTTTACCACCGACCTCAAATCCGCGTCGGAACTGCGGAATGCCTGGGAGCGTTTCACGGCATTGCCGGATGACGAAGAAGATGCCGATGACGGCACCGATTCCCCCTCGCCGCGAACCGCCCCGAATGAATCAGCGCGACGGGATTGGATGTCCGAAAATCGGAGCTTCAAAGCGGAGCTGGTTGAATTCAATGGGAAAAAATTCGATCCCAAAACCTCCCGGGAAGCCGTCGATGCGGCCGCGGTTCTCGGTCTGACCGGCATCACTCACGAAACATCCCCCAACGACGGCACCAACGGCCCGCGAGGAATTCCCGCCCGCGGCCCGGCCGAAACGATTACAAAAGTCTCCGGCAATTTGCCGCCCGTTGGCAAGCCGCCGTTCGTGGTCCGAAGTGTGACGTCCAAACCGTCCACATCAAGGCCGCCCGGGCCGTTCAGTACCAGCACGCTGCAACAGGCGGCCAGCAACCAGCTTGGTTTTGCGGCCCAGCGCACCATGCGCATTGCGCAGCAGCTTTACGAAGGTGTTGAGATCGCCGGTCAGGGGGCGGTTGGTTTAATCACCTATATGCGAACCGATTCACAGAATATCAGTGCCGATGCGCTCTCCGCGGTGCGCAAATTCATCGGGCAGCAATTTCCGCCGGCTTATCTGCCGAGCTCACCTAATTTTTACGCCTCGCGTCAGGGGGCGCAGGAAGCTCACGAGGCGATTCGCCCCACCGACGTGGAATTAACGCCGGAACGGGTGCGCCATTCGCTCAGCGAAGAACAATTCAAACTGTATGAATTAATATGGAAACGTTTCGTCGCCTGTCAGATGGCCCCGGCGCAGTGGCGTATTACCGAGGCGTTGATCGTCTGTCAGACGGGTGCCGCCACACCGCCGGTGTTCAAAGCCACCGGACGACAGCTGGAATTCGACGGATTTACGCGCGTGGCGGGTATTAATTCCCGATTCGGCGAACAGGTTCTGCCTCCCCTGGCGGAAAAACAAGCGGTGGTTCCGCTCGACATTCATCCATCTCAGCATTTTACAAGTCCGCCACCTCGCTATACCGAGGCAACCCTGGTCAAAGCGCTTGAAAGCGAAGGGATCGGCCGACCGAGCACCTATGCCTCCATCATCGGTACCATCCGTGATCGCCACTACGTTGATCAGGTTTCGCCTCGTGATCGGCGTTTCTGTGCCACCGATCTGGGAATGAAGGTAACCGATAAGCTGGTGGAAGGATTTCCTGATTTAATGGAGCTTGGCTTCACGCGGAGGGTGGAGGGGGAACTCGATCAGATTGAAGAGGCGGGCCAGGATTGGGTCAACGTGGTGCGTTCATTTTATGAACCGCTGGCCCGGGATCTGGCTACCGCCGAAGAACGCATGACGCACGCCCGCGCGGAGGCGACTCCCTCACCCTACAAGTGCCCCAAGTGCGGCGCGCCGATGGTGTATAAATTGGCCAAGCGCGGAAAAACGTTCCTTTCCTGCTCGCGCTATCCTGATTGCGACGGGGGTTCGAGCGTCGACCGGGAAGGAAAGCCGGTCGAGGTGGAATTAACACCGTACAAATGCCCCACATGCGGCAAACCGATGATTAAACGCGCCGGGCGCTTCGGCCCGTTTTTTGGCTGTTCCGGCTATCCGGAATGCAAAACCATTCAGGCCGCCGATCGCAACACCGGTGAGCCGCTGCCACCGAAGCCGCCACCCCGGCCGACCGGACTTACCTGTCCCCGGTGTAATAAAAAAGAATTGGTCATCCGGAGCGGCAAACGCGGGGAATTTATTTCCTGCTCCGGTTATCCCCGTTGCCGCATGACCCTGCCGGCGGAACGCCTCGCCGAATTTCAGGCCCTTGCGAAGGAGAACAAATGGCCGCCGCCGGATATCTTTGAAAAAGCCGCCAAAATCGGTTCCAAGGCCGCCAAAGCCGGTGAGACTCCGGCTCAGTCAACCTCAGGAGGCTCACCGTCCGCTGCGCCGACGGGCCGAAAACGCCGGTCCGCAAAAGCTGGGGCCTGACGGGTCCGCAGCAGATGTCAGCCGCATTCCGGCCGATGTGCGGTTCGCGGCCGGGTGGAACGACGTCGGCCGTGGAACGGTTGACACGGTAATAAATACATCTAAACTGGGTCGTGTAAACGAGTGGGGCAGGTGGCTGCGGGAATGATAAATTATTTCTCGGTCAGCGTGCCACAGAGTCCATGAAGCGTTTTATACCCGAGGCAATAATCGCTAAGACCCGGCCGTTAATATCATGGACGGCTTGTCATGGGATGGAGGATTGGGGGACTGATCTTAAGTCAGGATGGGCATGGGCACCGTTGTGTAAATCCGTAAGTCCGCAGGTAAAGCTGCTGGTTCGCTGTTGTAAAGGGGAGTTGTGTTATGGCGGCAAAAACGTCACACCAGGAATCTGTCACCGAGCTCTGTGCACTGTTTAAATTATTATCCGACCCGACCCGGCTTGAGATACTCATGCAACTCAGCCAGGGGGAATTTACGGTGACGGATATCTGCTCATCTCTGAACCTGCCTCAGCCGACCGTCAGTCATCACCTTGGATTGCTGCGCATGGGGCACTGCATCGTCAATAAACGCAATGGAAAAAGTGTTATTTATTCACTCAGCGAAACGACCAAAGGCACAAAAAATTCACTCCGATTTTCGCTGGGAACCCATTCGGTAACGGTGTCGGATATCGGCTGACCGCACCGGCTGCGGGCACAGCACGTATGCATGCATCTTACGTTCCCCTTGATTCCGGTCTGACGCCTCTCCTGCTCCATCAGGTCCGCGGAAATCCGTCGCTTCTCGGTACCGCCGCCGACGCTCTCAAAAGTGGTGCTTCGGAGCTCGAAATTTTGACGGTTCTGTGTCGCCATTGGTCCGGTGATCTGGCTCGTGCGGCTCTTACGATCGTGAAGACATCGCAGCGGGCGCTGCAGGGAAAATTCAACGATCTTCAATCCCGTCTGCCGGTATTTTATGCCGTTCCGGAAGCCCTTGAACAGGCTACATCGCTGCCCGCTGCGCTGCATAAAGCCGCAATCATGGCCGCAGCGGTGGCTCCCGGTACGCATGCTGTTGATGTCGGTTGTGGGATTGGCGGTGATTCCATCGCAATAGCGCGGCATTTTCCTCTACTGGCGATGGAATTATCTCCGCTCAGAGCCCTGATGGCTCACTGGAATCTTCAGGCACTTTCCCTGCGGCATCTGGTGGTTCAGTGTGATATTGCGCAGCTCCCGGTCCATCTGTCCTCGGCAACCGTGCTGCATGCTGATCCGGCGCGTCGCAGCGGCGGACGTCGCACGAACGATCAATATTATCCGGACCTGAAACTGCTGGAACGGATCGCTCGTCCTTGCGCACTGGCAGCCCTGAAGTTAAGTCCGGCTGTCGATTTTTCGGCCCTGCCGCCCGGGCCATTGGAACTTCTCTCCGTTGACGGGCAGGTCGTGGAAGCTACGCTCTGGCTGGGACAGAATCGTGATGCACTGCAGATCGGAAGCCGCACCGCTACGTTGATTCAAGGGGGGCGTAAATGGCGGATGACCGGAACACCGCAGCCGGCAATTCCGACGCTCGCGACCCCAGCTCAATTTATTTTCGAAGCCGCCGGAGCACTCACACGCTCGGGCCTCGCGTGGAATCTGCAGGCGGCTCTGCAACTTCAACCGATCACCGCGGACGGATGTTATGCCACCGGACCCGCCGTGATGGCCCATCCGGCACTGCGGGTATTTGAAGTATTGAGCGTCGCTCCATTTGATCTCACCCGTCTGCGTCGTAATGTGGCTTCTTTACCGGAAGATTCTTCCGGCAGCGTGCCGCAACTCGAGATCAAAACGCGGGGTGGTCTCGGTATCAATACAGATTTATTGCAGAAAAAACTTGCGCCTTACGCCCGACGGAGTGTGGTGGTGATGATCTATCGCGGTCGCACCGGCGTGATGGCAGCTATCACGCGCCGTGTGCCTGTCGATCAATGGAATCTCATGGGAGCGCCTCTCCGACCCGGTGTCATGGATGCGACGGCGGAATGGGGTGTGGTCTCTTCGGCCGAACAATTCTGATCCGGCAGTTCGCCGTGCCAACACAATGGGTAATGGCCCCCTCAGAGCCGCCAGAGCGGATCATCCGCTTCAATCGGAATAATGGACGCCGCCGCCCAGTCGCTGATGATCGGCAGCCCAACGCATCGGGTGGAGTTGGTTTCCATGAGTCCCATCCCAACAAATCTTTTCACACCGCGTGTGGTCAACTGAACCGAGCAGGTGCTGCGTACCAAACCTGGCCCGGATTCCAGAACATCATGATGATTAACCAGCAACTCTA
>JAJZNY010000224.1 GCA_021852245.1 Planctomycetota bacterium
TCAGGGACATCATAATTCCTTTCCGCCGGGCAATCCTTCGCATCCGGCGTATGGTTTTCGGGAATGTGAAGTGGCACATTTTGTGCGGGATGTCGCGGATTTGCTCATTGCGGAAGGGTTGCCCAAGGAACTGCTTTACGCCCATCAGATACCTGCAGAATTACTGGGCGATATGCCGGGGGGTGCCAACCGGGCATTATCTTCCGCTTCGACGATCTGGTCGGGGTACCTACCGCAGAATGGGCATGTGGGCATTACACGCTTCGGCCCCATCGATACCAGCATGATCACACAATACAGCCGCAACTGGGGCATTTTTGAATGGCATCCCGCCCCCAACCGGCCGCCGGAGAGCCCGATACTCTATCATGCCGCCCTCCATGATCTGCGGACATTTGTCGCCAGCGGCTGCCATCTACTGTTGCCGGGATGGTGGAACGTGCCGGTAAACGGCAGATACCACGATGCACACGTCAGAAAGGTCTTTCCCCTCAATGACAGCAACTTTGCCAAGGCCATTAAAACGTTTCTCGCGGAACAACCCAACGCTCCGCATTGGAGCGCCGAGTGATGACCACTCTGGATAAGGGATTTTTGGAAGGGCAAGCCTGAGTCAACGATGGGCGACATGGAATGCCGAGAACGCTTGCCTAAGAGATTGTTTTCGGTGAATATACTGGGCTTATCCGCATAGGGCGGGTACTTGGCGTTTGCTGCGCCGGCGGACAAGTGGTTCCGACCGGTTTCGGAACGTTAAAAATGTTCATTGAGCCCGGTTAATCAGGCAGGAGTTGTGTGTGGCCCATTCACTTTCGGCAAGGAAACGAATCCGACAATCTGCGAAGCGGCGTCTTCGCAACCGCGATCGTAAGCGCGATGTGCGGGTAAAGGTTAAGGAATTGGACCTCGCAATCAGCAAGAAGGACTTGTCGGCCGCCCAGAAGAACCTTCCGGACGTGGTTCGCACGCTGGATCGCGTCAGCGCCAAAGGAGCCATCCACAAGAAGACGGCAGCCCGAAAGAAAAGCCGCCTGATGAAGAAGATCAACGCGTTGGCCAAAGCCGGCGCGAACTAAAACGATCCGCCGCCAGTGGAGTTTTTTTGTCCGGCCTCATGCTGCCGAGGTCGCGGTTGGAACTTAACTGATGGTTCCGCCAGAACGAGAATCTGACTCCTCATCAGCCGACGGCAATGAGCCGAAAGTGCCGCATTTTGTCTCGCGGGGCGGACTCAAGTTGCTTGCGGCGATTCAAACTTTCAACCTTCAGCCCTCGAATAAAACCGTTGCGGATTTTGGCTGCAACGTGGGTGGATTTACTCATTGTTGGCTGGATAATGGAGCAAACCGGGTTTTTGCGGTGGATACGGCGTATGGTGTATTGGCGTGGAAACTACGCCGCGATCCGCGCGTGGTGGTGATGGAACGCACCAATGCTCTGCATCTGGTACCTCCGGAAAAAGTCTCCTATGTTTCAATCGATGCCGGCTGGACCCGACAGGCTCTGATCATCCCCGCAGCGGTCAAATGGCTTATCGATAGCCCGGACGCGGCGATCATCACCCTTATTAAACCGCATTATGAATCGGATATTGCCCGTCGGCAAAAAGGGGTGCTGACGCGCGAGCAGGCGGAAAGTGTGTGTCGCGATGTGATTGAATCCATGCCGTCGCTTGGCGTGCGATGCCGAGGTGTCATGGAGAGTCCGATCGAGGGGCAGAAGGGGAATACGGAATATCTGGCGTGGCTGACGGCGGGCACCTGACGGCAAGGCAAGACGGGAATTTGGATTGTTTGCATACCCCCGCTATCATCAAAAGGACGCAGGGAACGGTTGGGTTGTGATGCCGTTTGCCACCTACCGGTATTCGGATTCTATCGGCGGAGGTACTAGCTATGTCAGTTAGAAGTCGTAAAACGAAATGGGTCATCGCCGGTGCGGCGGCATTGCTAAGCCTCATGGGCAATGCCTGTGTCCATGCCGCCCCGCTGTATAAAACCGATAAGCCGCTGGCTAAAGGCCTGAATTATCTGCTGACGCATCAGAATCCCAACGGAAGCTGGGTGCCCCAAGTGGGGCCGGCAGTAACGGCTCTGGTCGTTAAAGGACTGATTCAGGCGGGGTACAGCCCGAATTTCAAACCAATTGTCCGGGCGATGCATTTTATTGAATCTACGCGCGGACCGGACGGCGGCTTTTCAGAAGAAGTGCTGCCCAACTACAATACCTGTATTGTGCTCAGCACGCTGGCGGTGATGCCGGGGAATCAATACAAACAGCAGATCAAGGCGGCGCAGAAATTTCTCATCTCCATGCAGCGTGTGGCGCCGATGAAGGAGCCCAACGGCAAGCTCATTACGAAAAACAGTTCCTGGTACGGCGGCGTCGGCTATGGAACGGGGCGACCCGATTTATCCAATACCTCATTTTTTATTCAGGCGCTGCATGATTCGGGTGTGCCGGCATCGAATCCCGCGATGAAGCGGGCGCTGGTGTTCGTGGAGCGGTGTCAGGAAAACAGTGAAACCAACCCTGAACCGTTTGCCAAAGGGCTTCATAACGGAGGTTTCATCTACACGGCCGCCAACGGAGGCGAGTCGCAGTTCGGTGATACTGATCACCTCAGCGGTCGTGCCACGCTGACCCCCTACGGCACGATGACTTATGCGGGGCTTAAGAGCATGATTTACGCCGGTCTGACCAAACGCAGTCCGCAGGTGCGGGCTGCACTGGGATGGATCCGTTCACACTGGACACTGAATTACAACCCCGGAACCGGCGGCAGCCGAATGGGATTATTTTATTATTACCTCATGTTTGCCCGTACCTTCCGGGCGCTTCGGGTTTCCACCATCACCGACATCAACGGCGTAAAGCACAACTGGCGGCACGAAATTCGCGCCAAACTCATCAGCCTGCAGAATAAAAACGGCTCGTGGTATAACCGTTGGAGCCCGCGCTGGCTGGAGCGGGTACCGCCGCTGGTAACCGCGTACAGCTGCCTGATACTGGAAGATACCGACAAGCGATAAGGCGGCCATCAGACGACCGGCCCGGTTATACTTTTTTACTCAGGAGTCGTTTCCCCTGATGGCAAATTCATCATTACTGGTCGGATCAGCACCTAGAATTGCGATTGTGGGTGTGGGGAATTGTGCCTCGACGCTGGTGCAGGGACTTTCGTGGTATCGGCGGAACCAGGCTCAGATCGGCCTGATGCATTCGCAGATCGCCGGACTTTCGGTGGGCGATATTCAAATCGCGTGCGCTTTTGATATTGATACCCGCAAGATCGGCCGGCCCATCTCCGAGGCGATCTTTGCCCGGCCTAATAACGCCCGCGTTTTCTGCCCCGATCCGGATGATCACGGTGCGGTGGTGCATGCCGGGCCCAGTGCGGACGGCGTGGCGGCACATCTGGAAAGCTTTCCGCCGGAGCGCCGAGCCGTCGCGGATAAGACGGGCGATCAGGTCACCACGGTCGATGTGGTGAAGATACTCCGTGATACCCGAGCCAATGTTCTGGTGAATTATCTGCCGGTGGGGTCGCAGGCCGCGACGGAATTTTACGCCCGCGCCGCGCTGGAGGCCGGCATGGCAATGGTGAATTGCATTCCGGTGTTTATTGCCAGCAATCCTGACTGGGCCGGGCGTTTTGCGCGGGCCGGGCTGCCGATCATCGGGGATGATGTTAAATCCCAATTCGGTGCAACGATCATTCATCGGCAACTCATGGCCCTGGCCGAAGCGCGTGGGATCAGCATTGAGAGCAGTTATCAGCTCAATGTGGGGGGGAATACGGATTTTCTCAATATGCTGGAACGCGGACGACTGGGGAGCAAGAAAACCAGCAAGACCGAAGCAGTCAACAGCCAATTGCACATGCCGCTGGATGCGGGCCATATTCACATCGGTCCATCCGATTACATTCCCTTTCTCAACGATCAGAAGATTTGTTATATCCGTATTAACGCACACGGTTTCGGCGGACTGCCGATGGAGGTGGATGTCAAGCTTGCGGTGGAGGATTCACCCAATTCCGCCGGTGTGGTGGTGGATGCGGTGCGATGTGCGTGGTTGGCGCTCAAGGGGGGAATCGCTGGGGCGCTGATTCCGGTTTCCGCCGCCCTGATGAAACACCCGCCCGAGCAGATGCCCGACGCCGATGCCGCCGCCGCGATGGACGAATGGATTGCAGCAAACGCCGCGGTGTCAGCAGAGTAAATTCTGATCGTCACCATTTTCCGCCCATACCCGTCCGCCGATGATCCGAACGTCAGCGTGCGGTGGGGTTGAGGGCCTCAACAGGCGCCTCGGATTTCCGGGCAGGTGAATCGGCAACTGCGGCAGGAGAATAGCGGAAGTCCAGCAGCCTGAACTCCGGCCGGTGGGCGCGAGATTCCAGCGAAGGCCGAAATTCAACCACAGCATCGATGCTCATCCCCCGCCTTAAGTCTGAACTCAGCGTTCCGAGTCGGAAGCCTACAGCTTGAATCAGACGTCCGCCAATGCGCAGCGTTAACTGCACCGTCCGACCGCCAAGGCCGCATAAACGTGGTGGAGAATCGACAACCGAAGCGGGAAGGAGAAAACGGGGCCGCCGGTTTCCCATGCCGAAGGGGGCGAGTTTTTCAAGGTCGAAAAGCAATGACGGACCGATCTGATCCGCTTCCAGCAGTGCGTCAACTTCGACGGTTTTGACAAATCCCCCCTCGGGAATAACCTCTGCCGTGTATCGAGCCAGCGCCTCGGTGAAGGGAATCATATTTTCGGCACTGACTTTTACCCCCCCTGCCGCGGAGTGCCCCCCGCCGGAAATAATCCACCGGTGAGCCGACGCAATGGCGGCGTGCACATCGAATCCCGCCATTCCGCGAGCCGAGCCGGAAAATACATTTCCGTCCCGACATAAAACAAATGCGGGTCGACCGAAATGTTCAACCAGCCGGGACGCCACAATCCCCGCCACCCCTGGATGCCATGCCTCATCGTGCACCACGATGCATTCCGGCACCTGCGGCAGCGAGGAAATCATCTCCACGGCCCGGCCGAACATTTCCCGTTCGGTCTTCTGGCGCTGCCGATTCAGCCGATCCAATTCCTCCGCCAGCGAGGCGGCGATATCTGCATCGGCGGTCAGGAGCAGTTCAAGGGCTTCACGCGCATGGCCCATGCGACCGGCGGCATTGAGCCGCGGTGCTATTGAAAACCCGATGTATTCATCATCAACGCGGCCGCCGAAGCCGGAACGACGACATATTGCCGAGAGCGCATCGATTCCCGGGCTGCGCCATTGTCTGAGCGCCTTGAGCCCATAGGTGACCGTGACGCGATTGTCGCCGATCAGCGGCACCACATCGGCGATGGTGCCCAGAGCCGCCAGCGCTGTGGCCTCAAGCAGCACCTCACGATAGGCGCCATCGACTTTACGGGCTTTGGACAATCGCTGCGCCAACCCCCACGCGAGTTTGAGCACCACGCCGGCGGCGCACAAATCCTTGAGCGTCCCATCGGCGCCCACCAGCGGATGCACAATCACATCGGCGGGCGGCAATTCCGGCGGCAGTTGATGGTGATCGGTGATGATCACCCGCAAGCCGCGCGATTTGGCCATTCTTACCGGCTCGGATGCGGAGATGCCGCAATCCACGGTTATTAAAAGTTCAACGCCTTCATCGGCAAGCTGCTCCACGGCCGCCGATTGAAGTCCATATCCCTCTTCGACACGGTGAGGGATATAAAATTGGTGCCGGGCCCCGGCAAGATCAAAGATCCGGCTCAGAATGGCAATGCTCGTGATGCCGTCAACATCGTAATCCCCGTAAATGGCGATACGCCGCTTTGATTCAATGGCGTCAACGATGAGATTAACCGCGTCGGCAATGGCGGGTAATGCTTCGGGCGGCTTGATATCGGAAAACTCCGGCGTGATGAAACTTTCAACATCCGCTGGCGCGATGCCACGAATGGCCAGCAGTTGTGCCAGCAGGGGAGAAACCCTGCCGACCCGCATGATTTCCTCAACCAAGTCGGTCTGCAAACCCGACTTGAGGACCCAGCGGGCCCCGGTAACCCCTTTGACATCCATGTGCAGCACCCTTTGGCCCCGTTCCGTGGTCAGTGTGCGGCCGCAGCCGCTGTGTCGAAAATCTCGATAGCTCCGGATTGCCGAATCCAGCGTACAGCATTTTCAAAAATCTCCGTGCCCTGCGCCGGAGGAAGCTGATCAAACCGCGTCCAGCATGGATGCTGATACGGGGTAATGAAACGCTCGGGATGTGGCATGAGCCCGAAAATGCGGCCGGTCGGATCGCATATCCCCGCCACGGCATCAAGACTGCCGTTGGGGTTATCCGGAAATTGATGGGCCGGTTTTCCGCTGCCGTCCACGTAGCGCAGGACGATCTGATCCTGCCGGTTAAGCTCGTCCAGAACATCCAGAGTCGCAACCGTAAATCGTCCCTCGCCGTGGGCAATCGGCAGGGTCAGTTCCCGTCCGGCGGGAAGCCATTTGCAAATTTTGGAATAGCTTCGGAGTTTGAGCCAACGGTCCTCAAAACGCCCGTGGTGATTGTGCGTAAGGGTGACGGACGGCTTCGCCGGGCCGGCCTCGTCGCTGGAATTCCCCGGTAGCAGACCGGCTTTAACCAGAACCTGAAACCCATTACAGATGCCGATGATCAGCTTCCCATGTTCAATCCATTCGCGGATCGAATTGGAAAGATGATCGACGAAGATGTTGGCGAAAATTTTTCCGCTGGCAATGTCGTCACCATATGAAAATCCGCCGGGGATACCCATGATTTGAAATTCGCGCAGCATTCCCGGATTTTGCAGAAGCCGATTGATGTGGACGGTTTCAACTTGCGATCCGGCGAGGGCAAAAGCGCGGGCCAATTCACGGTCGCAATTGGTTCCGGCAGTGGTAATCAGGATGGTACGAACAGCAGTGGATGATCGAGTCTCGCTCATAACGCAGATTATGCGCGATGGACGGTTACAGGCCAAACGTCGATACGGTGAGTTATGAGACAAACGCATCGGCATTCGCATTCGTTTGGCGACCGGCTATAATAAGAGAAGTCCCGGGGGCGAAAGGTATCGACCGGGCAGTAGTGTGGATTATGGCACGCCGACCTGCCAAACAAGTCGTTAAACTGAGTGGCAAAAAATCAAATGCTAAGAACGTTAAGTTCCCAAGCGCCGGCAGCTTCGGCTACCGGATGGCTGCTTAAGACAAGCAGCCCGGTTCGCAGCGGACTTCCGCGACTGTTGTAGAACCGACGACCAGCGGAATGCTCAATCAGCAGCGCTCATCGGCTGATTGCTAAGACACAGGATTGGCTGGGACGGCCCGTAGTTAGGTTGCGAGCGACGGACCGTCCGACATTAACATGCAACCTACGCGTGTAGAAGTGATCTTCAACCTGTTTCGGGACGAGGGTTCGAATCCCTCCGCCTCCATGTTTCACGGCCGGGTGTCATTCCGAGCCAGGAACAGATTCGTGACGGCAGGAATGTCACGGCGTAAGAAAATCTCGGAGCCGGGCCGCAGGTGTGGCCCCGTTGGCACCTCTGGCTGAAGAACCCTCTCGCCCCTCAGTGCGCCGAAATGGCAACATGGAGCGACCATCGGCTTTGCCATCAGCCTCCGGTCAGCCACCTTCAGCGATAAGGTATCTGTGAGTGATCGCTTCTTATCTGGTTACCACATTCCTTTTCTCGATTCTGATCGGCCTGGCCGTCGGAGCCTGGTGGTCCACCAGACTCGGTCAGAGGCACGGTGCGATTGCCGCCGCTGTCCAGAGACATTTCCATCGCCCCCACAAGATCATGCACCATGTCACCATGCCGACGCGCACCGGCACCACCGAGATTGACCATATCATCATCGCCGATACCGGTATATTCATCATAGAAGCCAAACATTACAGCGGTCTGATCTTCGGCGCTCCCGGCGATACGAAGTGGACGCAGGTTCTCTACCGCGCCCGCCGGCGATTTCAAAATCCGATCCGGCAGAACTTCGGCCATCTCAAGGCGATCAGAAACCTGTTTCACTTCCCCGATGAGAATTTCATCCCGCTGGTGGTATTCACCGGCTCGGCGACGATTAAAACCGATGTCGGGCCGGGCGTGATCCGCCTTGTGGAACTGGGTGATTTTCTCAACAGGCCACGGCCGGTCGTTTTTAATAAGGATCAGATGGCGATGATCATCGGTCGCATTGAGCTCACCCGGTTGGATCGCTCCAGCGAAACCGATGAGCAGCACATCAACAATGTTCGCACGATGCTGCTCAAACGCCGCCGCTGAAATGTGGTCCCGCCGCCGGCATGACATCACATTCATTATTATATATTACTCTTTTCTGTAGCACGGTTTCATGAAGCGTACCACATGAAGTTTTTCTGATTGGACGCTTGCCATCGGCCGCCAATTTTCCTACCATCGGAGTGCGGGATCATCTTTGGCCCGCCGGGGCGCCACTGCGAACGCCGCCGGTATCACCCAACCCCGCCGCACTGCGAAAGGAGGTACTGCGTATTGATTCCCGGACATCTCGTCAATCCCGCTTCATTCTGGAGCACCCATCTGCCCACGATTGAATCGCTGGCAGTCGCGCTGGGCGTGGGGCTCGCCGGAACTCTGTTCATCAGCCTTGTGCTGCGGGTGATGCTCACCGCCGCCAGACGCGAAAAGCACCCGCTTCGATCCCGCATCGTCGAAACGCTGCGAGGCCCTTTGCTGGCGCTGATGTGGTCGATCGTCGGTTATTTCATCGGCGAGGCGCTGGTCATCCCCTTCTACCCGGCAGGAGATCATTGGATACTCCCCAATACGCTCAAGATCGCGGCCATTGTCATTTTCGGCTGGGCCGCCATGCGCGTCACCCGGCAGGTAGAGCTCACCTGGCCGGAAATCGTCCGCCACCGCCGGGGCCATGATCCCGATCCGATGGTCTGTGATGCCGTGGGCAAAATCGCCCGCATTCTCATCATGATCATCATCGGCCTGATGATGCTGCGGGTGCTGAATTTTTCCATTACCAGCCTGCTGGCGTTCGGTGGAGTGGCGGGTATCGCCATCGGCTTCGCCGCCCAGGGTGTGGTGTCCAATCTCTTTGGGGCACTGGTGATTTATCTGGATCGGCCTTTCAAGGTCGGCGAATGGATCGTGCTGCCGTCATTGAATATTTACGGGACCGTGGAACATATCGGCTGGCGGGCGACCACGATGCGCGGATTCGACACCCGCCCGTACTATGTCCCCAATCAGATTTTCAATACCAATGTGGTCCAGACTCCGCCGCGGATGCTCGCACGGCGCATCTACGAGACGATTTCCATCCGCTATGCCGATTTCGGCATTCTGGAGGCGATCGTTGATGACTGCCGCCGGTTTGTAGCGCAGAATCCGGAAATTGATCATCGGCAGAGCGAGATGATTTATTTCACCAAATTCGGCCAGCATGCGTTGGAGATCATGGTGTACTGTTTTGCCAATACGCAGAACTGGCAGGAATCACTCCGGATTCAGGAGCGTCTGCTCATTGAGCTGGGCCGCATTATCCGCCGCCACGGAGCGGAAATCGCCGTCCCCGTCTCGCAGGTGGAATTGAGCGAGAACGTTTCCCGACCGACCGGATCGTAATTTGAGATTTGAAATCTCAAATCTCAAATCTCAAATTTGAAATCTACCGTCCCACTACTCCGTCGCGTCGGGAGCGTCTTTGGGCGTTTGAGAATTCGCCCGCATCGAACGTTGAATATTTTCCTCTGTCACACGGCGGATATACGCCTCAAAGTCCACCGCCCGCCGGGCTTGCTGGTATTGCTGTTTGCTTTCAGCGGTCAGGTGCCGCTGGCCACGGATATCTCCATCCTGCAGACTTTGTGCCCAGGCCCGTATCTGCCGTGAGACCGCTTCGCATGATGCCACGCAACGTGCAATATCGGCTCGCAATTCCGGTATGTCGCACCCAACGCCGTCATCAAGCAACTGGGTGCAGAAGTGACATGCGCTGCGAACCTCGCCAGCCGACCCGCGGGCGATATAAAGGAACATCAGCAGTTCGGATGTGGT
>JAJZNY010000138.1 GCA_021852245.1 Planctomycetota bacterium
GCAAACAATGCCCGCGTCAAGTGTGGCGTGGTGTAAAAATTCCGGACGGATTTTATTATGGGGCCTGAACTGCATCCAAACCGCGAATCCAGATGACTCCAAAACCAGATTCTGGTGTAACGCGATTCTCACCAACCCAGCCCGGTACGTCCCTGTGCCGTAATACCAACATCGCAACCGGCTCATTGCAGCCGAATCGCGCTTGCATTGACTGCAGAAATGGTTTATACTACGGATGGAAGTAGAAGAGGGTAGTGGAATATCTCGCCTTTGGGGGGCGATCCCTGCCGCCTTTTTTTACGGGGATTTTCTCTGGACACCGCCGATGCGTACCGTGCGTGGTCGGTTTGAGTGTTTCCCAGGTTGTTTCTTTTTCTGTGGGAGGGCTTCTTTATGAAGTCAGTCATCTTTTCCAAGGCCATGGTTCTGGCCGCACCGCTCGCCATGCTGGTCGCCGCACAGGCAGCAAATGCGAATCTCATTTTGAATGGCGATTTCTCGGCCAACGCCTCGAGCTATACGGTGTCTCCGGGGCAGGACGGAAGGTCGGGCATCAATCCTGCGAGCCCGACCGATTGGACGGGCGGTTCCAACGCGGGTATCAACGGTTCCGATGTCGGCTGGACCTCGGGCAGCAAAACGCCGAACGGTCCAGCCAGCGTCACTGGGGTTACCGACTTTGCCTTCATATCCTTCAACGATTCCCTCCGCCAGACTTTCGCCGTCACTCCGGGGGCAACGTACACGGTCACCTATCTGGACGCCTCGAGATCGGGGTCGAACCCCATTCCGACGCTCGACGCGTATGTCTTTGACGGGGCTGTCACCAAGGTTTCAGGCTCCACCCAGCTGGCCTTGAATTCAACAACGCCTTCCACCTCCGGCTTCAATACGGAAACGTTCAATTTCACAGCCGGTACCTCCACGACCGACACGCTTTACTTCACGGTTACCGGTACCACCAACACTGCCGACTTCACGGATGTCTCAGTCGTCGCCACGCCGGAACCGGCCGCGATGGGCTTGCTTGGTGTCGGAGCGGTGGGCCTGCTTCTGGTCCGTCGCCGCAAGGCCTAAGTGCAACTTAACTAAATTTGAGCCTGAATGTTGGCGGCCGGGAAAATAATAATTTCTCGGCCGCCTTTTTTATCGTCACATACCCGTCGGGCACGGGTCCGTGAATAGGTACGTACGCGCACCGGCCATCATTCACCATCAAAAAATAGATCACCGTCCGCGACCGTTTGTTGGGGTAATTGCAGAGCGGGGTAACCGCACGGCCAGCCCATGCCCCCACCATTATCATCCGTGCCCCCCGCCGCCTCCCGCAAAATCTCCACGAATTTTCGGGTTTTCCTCATATCTCCAGGCGCCGTTCATTTGCCGCCAACCAAAATCATAAAAAAAACTTGCGTCGCCAATAGAGATGGCGTATAATACGTACTAGTCGGCAGGCGCGGAGCGAGAATAACGCCCATACGAACACTCTGTTCCTACCTTGCCAAGGTGTATAGTTTTTTTCCAGAAGCCGCCGCAGTGCGCAGTGCCCTGCCGGTTTTCGTCTCTCTGGTACGGTTTTTTTGGGAGGTCTTCATTATGAAGTCAGTCATCTTTTCCAAGGCCATGGTTCTGGCCGCACCGCTTGCCATGCTGGTCGCCGCACAGGCAGCAAATGCAAATCTCATTTTGAATGGCGATTTCTCGGACAACGCGTCGGCCTATAATTCGAACTACGGCTACGACAATACTGGCCAAACGGGCAACACGAATCCGACCAACCCAACAGACTGGACGCTCGGGACGGGGGGCGCCACAGGCATCAATGGTACCGACACCAAAATCGGCTCCACCGCTAACGTGTTCGGGCCAGCGCATCCGACGGAACTGAACGGCGTGATGGGTATGATCGCTGATTACGCCTTCGGCCAAAATGGCGGCAGCCTTGAGCAAACCTTCAGCGTAACCGCAGGCACAACCTATGAGATCACCTACGATGCCGCAGCCCGCAACCAAACCACCAGCGTTGGCACCAGCGCCGCTCCTGCCGGCATCATCGCCACCGTGACAGACCCAAATTCAACTGTTATTTACAAGCAAACGAGCAATTTCACCAACGATACGCAATTCTATTCCAACGACAACGCCGGTGGAACATACTTCACCACGAACGTTGGTAATGGACTTGACTTCACGGCACTTACGACCGGCCTCGCAACCCTGACGTTGGCGGATTACGGTTCGACCAGCGATCATAGCGCCGATTTCACGGATGTCTCAGTCGTCGCCACGCCGGAACCGGCCGCGATGGGCTTGTTTGGTGTTGGAGCGTTGGGCCTGCTTCTGGTCCGTCGCCGCAAGGCCTAAGTGCAACTTAAATAAATTTGAGCCTGAATGTTGGCGGCCGGGAAAATAACAATTTCTCGGCCGCCTTTTTTTTGATGGCCGGAGCAGGCTCGCCGCCGTCACCCCAAGCCGCCCCGCGGCGATACCGTCATACCGGCCTCGCAACCCGCTTGCTACCGCATAATCGGGGTTCCGTTTCCACTACGCCACAATGCGCATAAAATGTTATGATGACCAAGATGGAAAGCGATATGCAGGATAACCCCGAGAACGTTGATTCCGCCGAGTCGCAAAGGTCAGAACCCGTGGCGGCAGATTTAGGGGATGACCCGTTGAATCAGCGCCTGATGTATGTTAATGCCATGCGTCATCACCCGCCCGATCTGGAAGAAATCGAATCGCATGACGGTTCCTCAGGGGGTGATGCTCCGGCCGCGGAGGATCATCAGCTTAAGGCCGGGGAATCCGCGAGTTCACCGAAACCGGCCGATCCGTCTTCCGCGGATGATTCTGATCCTTCGCACAGCCGCCGCGGTTTTTTTGCCCGGTGCATCCGGGATTTGATGGCCCCTGTCGCCAGTTTGATTGAGCGTAAAGTTGAACCGGTTACCCATGCTTTTGGAACCGATCTCCGGGACGATTCATCCGCCATGTACGATGATGGGTCGCACTTTGATCAATACGATCCGTATTCCGTACCGGATGTCATCCTGCGACCGCCGGGGGCGTTGCCTGAGGAAGATTTTCTCAAAACCTGTTCCAAGTGCGGGAAGTGTGTACAGGCGTGTCCGGTCAAATGTATTGTCATCGATTCTGAAGCGCGGATCGGCGACGGTCTTCCGTATATCGTCCCCGCCCTTTCCGCGTGCGTGGTGTGTGATGAACTCGCCTGTATGAAGGCCTGTCCGTCCGGTGCACTTAAGTTGGTTGACAAAACGCAGATTCGCATGGGCCTTGCGGTGGTCGATCACGGCGCCTGCCTGCGCTCACATGGCGAGGATTGCCGACTGTGCGTTGAAGCGTGCCCCCTCGGCTCCAGCGCGATCGTCATCAGTGAGGTCAGCGGGCGGGTGTTGGTGAAAACCAACGGCTGTGTCGGGTGCGGGGGGTGTGAGCATGCCTGCCCGACCGAGCCGGTGGCTGTGAAAATTACGCCGATTAAAACCAACGCATTTCCCAACGAAGATTAACCGCCCGAACGGGGACAACTTCCGACCCTCGGCGTTGTCACGGCGGAGATCGCTGCACCTATCGCGGCAGCGGAGCATGGATAAGTCCGTTGATGACGGCGTGCGCCAGAGCCTCGACGCATGCCGGGGCCAGCGCCTCTCCGCTCTGCTGCGAGAGTTGGCTCAAGGCGTGCTGGGTATTGGATACAGGCTCCGGGCCGCGGAGCAGCCAGTCAAACTGATCCGCCACCGCCAGGATCTGGGCGCCGAGTGGAATCTGATCTGCCGTGAGCCCGAATGGAAATCCCGTACCGTCGTAGCGTTCATGGTGCGCCTCAACCAGCGGCAGCATCGGGGCAAAGCCCTGGATGCCGGAGAGGATTTTCAGGCCCAGAATCACATGTTCCTCATATCGTCGGCGATCCACCTGCGAGAGCTGATGCTGATTTTCGAGGATGTCGTTTCCCAATCCCATTTTGCCGATATCGTGCAGCAGCGATGCGCGGCGAAGCCAGAGTCGCTGATTGGCGGGCAGATGAAGCGTAACGGCCATGACATCGGCGACATCGGCCACGCGCTGACTGTGTCCGGCCGTCCATGGGCTTTTGGCATCAATAACCTCGGAAAACCCCCTCACGAGGCGGTCAATCTCGGTGTCGTGGATGGCCCCGGCATGCAATTCATCAAAGTGGCCGACATCATCGACGGCCGTTCCATTTTCCAGGCTGATCCAGAAATCGCTCTCCGACGAGGCGGATAAAAATGCCCGCACCAGATGGGGATCAAACCATGTCCCGCTGCGCCGGCAGATTTCCTGCGTTGCCAGCACCGGTCCGCCTGCACCATGAAATACATCCACCACCTGCGCCAGAAGCGCCAGGCGGCTCAGCAGCGGAATATTTTTGCCGGAGAGTTTCTGCGGCAGTCCGTGGCCATCCCAGTGCTCATCCAGCGATCCGACGGCCTCGCAGACGGCGGCGGGAAACCCCATTTTTTTCAGGATGTCCCGGCCGCGATGACAGCGGTCTTCAACCACTTCCCGGGCCAATGCGGCACCATGGATACCGATGTGAATGGCGCGCACGAGGCGGGTTTTAAGCGGAGCATCCGGGCGGGTGTGGGTTAATATAAATTTGAATAACTGAAGCAGACGGTCGCTGTCCACCCGGCGAAAATCCGCCTTGAGCGCCGTGTCATCCATCTCATAGAGATTGAAGAGACGCGACGCATTGCTGGAGCAGCCGATATCTTTGAGCAGGACGGCGTAGAACAGCTCCGGCCGCTGAGCTTCCGGCAGATGAACAACATCCGCGATCCGCATGGCAATCCATGTCGCACGCCGACTGTGGCCGGCCGGAAGGCCCTCGGTCATATCCATGGCTGCGCTCAGGGCGGCCATGAGTTCCGCCCGCGTGAGGCGCTCGGGCTCCGGCCCCATCGGAACGACCGTACTGCGCACCATTGGGTTGATGGAGATTACACCCATACCCTTTCCATTCTCTCCGCCATCAATTCTTCTGTCGTCGGAATATCCGCCGCCCGCCGACATCTTTAAGAGCGGTCAAAGAGGCATATCGGCATGAATAAAAGTCGATTTCGAGGCGAAAGGGGGGTGGGCGATAACCTGCTCGAGGATTGGAGCACCAATTATCCGACACGGCGCCCCGTTGCCGGTGCCGCTGGAAGCGGGCCAATGGCCGATAATTTGACGATAAACGCCTCCATATTCCGAATGGAATCGCCGACGCTGGTCTTTGCCGCCAGATCCACGGCGAGTAATTCACCCATCGCCCGATGCACGCCGGAGAGTCCCCAGCGCCGCGCCAGTGCGAGCGTTTTCGTAGCCCGCGCCGGCGGAAACAGCTTCAGTTCACGGATGATCTGCGCGTCGGGCATCCGGCGATCCAGCAGCTCCCGGGATGCCGCCACACGCCCCAGCCAGTGATAAATTGCCCCGACGATGGTGTAGGCCGCACGGGCATCAAGCTGTATCAATTCCGCGTGGCGAAGCAGGGCGCCGGCGGTGTCGCCATCGGCCAGCGCGTCGATAAAATCCCACACCTTCTGCTCATGCTGAAACCCCACCATTTCATCCACCATCTCAGCGCTGATGGAGGGTTTATCCGCCGCGTATAACGCCAACTTCGCGAGTTCCGAATCGAGTCGGGCCAGATCCGGCCCCACGAGTTCCGACAGGCGCCCGACCGCTGCGCCATCCATTTTTTTCTGATAATACTCCCACGCCCGGCGGGTGATCCACGGGGGAATATCGCCGGCTTTCGGTTCCGCCGCGGAGAGAATCGCTCCGTCCGATTCCAAAAATTTATGCAGACGCGTTGTCTTGAGCCATGTGTCGCATATCAGCACCAGAACGCTTTGCGCATGCGGTTTTTGCGCATAGGCCAGTATCAGATCACGTGCATTGCCGCCGCCCGATCCTTCCTCATCCTCCCGATCGCCGCCGGTCTTAAAGAGCCAGTCCGCCGGTTCCACCACGACCAGTTTTTTCGGATCGAACATTCCGGTCGTCCGGCATTCATCCAGCAGACTCGCCGGCGCCGTGCCCGGCTCGATTCGCACCAGTCCGAAGCGGCTCTCTCCGAGAACCTGTCGCGAGACGGAATCCATATATTGCCGCCGGGTAAAGATATCCGGGCCGTCAATCACCATCACGGGGCGAATTTTGATCTCATGTGAAATGGGCATCCGTTACCTGCTTATCATATTTCCATGCCTTGGTCCATTTTTAATACTTTCAAGCCCATCCGGAGCCGGGGATATCCGATTGGCCTTCGTAGCCGCACTCTCATCAGCCGCCCCTTACGGCATCGGGACGTTGGTAAACTTGAAGGGAATTTTCAAATTCACCGCGTGGCGGTAGATGTTCAATTGCAATTTCATGAGTTTTATATTGGTCTGGAGGGTATACACTGTTTTATTCGGCATTCCGTTGGACGATATGACGTTGATATAACCTGCCGCCACGCCGCCGGCTCCAAAGCCCTGGAAATTGGAGGTGTTCTGGGCCTGATTTTGAATGTTCTGGGTCTGCTGCGACATGCTCGCCGGCCAGGTGATCTGGTACGTCAACTGCCAGTTGCCGTTGACCAACGATTCCGGGCCGAATTTGAGATGGATCCCGCCGATGCGCAGGGTTTCGCTTTTTTTGGTGGAAATTTTCACCTTCAGGGCCTTGAGATCCACCGCCCCGGTGATCGGAATGTATCCTTTTAATATTTTAATCCTGCGGCCGGGATGTTGGGGGTAAATCAGGTTCAGGGGGAGGTTCGCCACCGCACCTGTGAACTGCCCACCGTAATAGTTGTTCATATTCGGTGCCACCAGCGACTGGCCTTTGGAATCGACCGCCCGGGTCAGAACAATGGGCTGCATCTGCGCGTTGCCGATGTTGCTCGGCAGCATGAGCAGGTCCATCTGCATCGTGAAATTGACACTTCGCCCTCCGTTAGGCTGGGTGTAGTTGAGATTTCGCTGATAGGTGGCGTTCTGCAGGCTTACGGCAAAAGCGCCGGAAAAGGAAGTGTACGGCCCCATGGTATTTTGCCCCGGTTGAAAGGGAATTCCCGGCTGGTTGTTGATGTATCCGAAGGATGGGGAGATGTTGGTTTTCGCGGCCAGCAGGCCGATGACCCGCCAGAACGGGGCATTTTTTACATCCAGCGAAACCGTGGCGTTGGAAGTGGCATTCCAGAAATTGGCGGTGGTTCCCGCCTGGCGGCAGACATCCATGATGGCGGTGGTGGCGGCGACATTTTTAAGCTTAAGCGTGATAAGCGGCCCGCGCATCAAATCGTCCATGGCGATCTTCCGGAGGTCGCGTCGCAGGAGATGCCGCATTTCCGGTGTGGTCAGACCGTTCAATGCCTTCTTCAAATAAGGCAAAACGGGGTCTCCCATCAGGAGTAACTCCCCGGCTGCCTTCTCCCGAACGGTGTAGTGGGTACTGAGCAGGGCGTGAATATCCGCTTTCACGCGGGCTGGGTTCAGCGGCGGTAGACCGGGATAGTTGAGTTTCTGGGCCGGATGGGTGGTAGGAGCGGCCTTATTGGGCGGCCCCGCAGGAATCATGGGGCCCCCGGGCTGGAAACCATTTCCCAGAATTATTATTCGCGCCTGGGCTGCGCCCGTAGAAACTGTGACAATGCCCAGCGCTGCCAGAATTAAGCGGTTACGAAATCTCACCGTTCACCCCCAGTTCAGAAAAATCTGCAGCCGTCCCTCTGTTGCACATTGAACTCTACGCCCATCGCCCTGCGCTTGCAAGAGACACCCGTTTGATCGGCTTTCAGGGGCCGAGGCGAAGCGCGACCGGTATGCCGAGGATGTCCCGGTTCGGTCGCCGGGTGTTGTTCATGGTGTCGCCATGCTGATCAGCGGAAAGTGGCGCTGTCCCACGCGGGGGGCGGTGACCGGAGATTCGGGGGTCGGCGGCATTGAGGCGGAAAACCTGCCGCGTGCGCCAGTCTCGCAGCCTATTTTGCACTTCAGACCGCTGCGCCCCGCGAGCTATTTTGCACCATGAGGAAGTATCAGTGGCAGTTTCAACCACGCCAATCCAATGTCGCGCTTCATGTTGCTGGCGTACAGGGTGGGGAACTTCCGATCCGCCTGGCCGTCGTACATCACGGCGAGTCGATCGCCCACCTTCAGTACGGAAGGTAAGCCGATGATGTAGGGAGACCACCTGCAATTATGATGGTCGAGCACGATGGCCTTATGGGCAGGATTCCAATGGGTAAGATGGTGGCTCCAATAAACCCAGATGGCGCCGGTATATTCCAATCCCCGCCGCAGGCTGATATGGTCGGTAAATAAAAACCAGGTTTTGTTGGACGGTTGGTAGTACAGCGAGGTGTTTTCAATCTGCTCGCGCGGTGGAAGAATGGGTCTGGGATCGATGGTCCAGGTGCCGGCCAGGTTTCGCGTGCGGGCTATGCCGATGGTGCGATAGATCGGGGTTCCCGTGGAGGCACTGAAAAACATCAGGTATTGACCGTGGCAGGGGATAATCTGCCCGGGACTCGCCGTTGCGGAATAATAGGTATGCGGGGTGGGCTTGAAAGGGATTACGTTTTTGAGTTTGATCCAGGGACCCGCGGGAGATCGACTCCATGCGGTGAACGTCTGGTATGGAAATGCCGGGATGAAATCCGGAGCGGGAGTGGTATGCGGCGTGCCGAGATAGAACATGTACCACTTTTTTCCATCGCGGAATGTGGTGCCGTAGGAGGCGGAGGCTGAATCTCCCGAGCCGGGAGGCCCAAACGAGAGGACGGGACCGTGCGGCTTCCAATGAAGCAGGTTTTTGCTGGTGGCCAGGCACGCCAGCCATCCGTTGGGACCCGCACCATCGTAATTCATGTAATAAGTATTCTTGAAACGCCACAGCCACACATCCCTCGCCCCCAGATAATCGCAGCGGTTTGGGCCGGAACCGTAGCGATAAACAATTCCGGCATCTTTGGCGTAGAGACGATATTTTGCGGTGGGGCGCCCATCCGGATACGGCTCTGTGGGGTGAGAGGCCGGTACAATTGGGCTCCCGCCGGTGACATCCCGCATGGCTGCAGATGAGGACGCGTAAAGCGCACGGCACCCGGTGGTAAGCAACGTAAGCATGAGAATCGGCAGCGCGAGCCAACGGAGAGATAATCCGGCTGATTTACACTTTGATTGATTGCGCACTGGAACATTTTGAATCATCAACGGGTCACCTCTGTACGCACGGCACAAAACTTCACACCCATGACAGGTATGATACGGCGGGGCGCGGCTCCATCCAATAAAACTCAAGATGATCGCCACCGGATATAGGCGCGCTACGCCTGCAGACCCTGCGGGCATTGGCGTCTGTCATGAATGGCGAAATGTTTTGTCAGATGAGAGGTTTGATGCGGGAATCGGAGGCCGTCGGACCGACGGAGGGCCCGGGCGCACCATGGAGGAGCGCCCGGGCAATGTACCGTCGATGAATTATTTATTCATGAGCAATTGAACCATGGCCTTGCCCATTGCCATGCCGACATTCATGTAGGTCTGGCTGTTGTGGTTATAGTGGCCGTTACCCGACCCGCCCAGTGAGTACGGATGCGTGTAGACCGTCGCCACATTCCCCTTGAAGTCGGGGTTCACCGCCGGATTGGACATGGCGAGCTGCGCGTTGAGGATGACGCGTTCGGTTCCCTTCATCCTGCCCTTGACCGCTTCGCCGAGCGTCCCGAGCACAAATGGTGCCTTGGGGGCGTGAAGCGTCTTACGCAGCGCGTGAATATAAGCGGTAAGATTTTTTTCATAATGGGCGGCGTAGCCCGGATTCCCCAGGTCTTTTTCCCCCTGCCAGAAGAAGATCCCCGCGATCTTGTAACTCCTGGCGCCGGGATAATACTTCGGCAGATTTGCAAGAACATACTCTACGAACTTGGTGTCCATGTCGAATTCCTTGCCCGCATACCAGGGGACTTTCTTGCGATCCGCCTTGGGCGTTCCCTTGATCCACATCTGGGTTGATTGGCCGTAGGCTGCGT
>JAJZNY010000339.1 GCA_021852245.1 Planctomycetota bacterium
CCGTGGGGACGGAAGTGCATATGGTCAATCGTCTGGCCAAATCGCATCCGGACAAGCAGATCGTCATCCTTTCCGATTGTCAGTGTTTGTGCACCACGATGTATCGGATCGATCCTCCCCACCTGCTCCATGTGCTGGATCATCTTGCACAGGGACGGGTTATGAATCAAATCCGCGTTAATGATTACGACCGGTACTGGTCGCGCGTCAGCCTGCAGCGAATGCTCGATATCACCGGCGGCAGGCCGGTATCGCCGCCACCCGAACCAAAACCCGCCCCACGCGTTGGTGATGAGGCGTCATCGAGGGCGAACGCATCGCACCATCTCGCAGTTGTCGCGGGATAAGGGCGCGAAACTAACGGAATAACTCATATTGTTGTCTCTCTGTGAGGATGGGTATGAAATCATCGCGATGGATGGTAGTCGCTCTGTTCATGTTGCTTCCGGCCGGGCATGCGGTATGGGCCTCGCCACAGGATGCATATATTGCAGGCTACGCCGCCGCAGAGCTTCAATACGCCGATCATATAACTGCCGCAGATATTAAAGTTCGCGATGGGATTATCTACCTAAGCCTGCCACCACATATCGCCGACGTCAATCGACAGGCGATTGCCCGGCAACTTGGCAGGATCAAAGGCGTACGGAAGGTTATTTTCGCCGCGCCAGCTGCCCAATCTCCAGCGGCGCCGGCCATCGGCACACCGCCGGCAACTTCCAGCACAACGGCCCCCACGCCCGTCGGGATGGAGCCGTCAGTTCCGGCGAGCGTTCCGATCCCCAAGCAATTGCGGCAGTCCCCCTGGGCCTTTGGATTCAATGTGCTTCACCGCCGCCATCTTTACCGCATGCCGACCGGCTTTCTACCTCCGGGCCAATTATTTACGCCTCTGCTGGCGGACCCGAAGTGGCCCGGATTCTCGGCGGCCTATGCCAATTATGCCCCGTATCACCCGGCGAATCTCAATGCAGTGGTGCAGGTGGCGATCGGCGGAACGGTGCCACTGTATCGCGGAAATCTGGGCCGCCATTGGCAATGGGAAACCGGCATGTTCGGGACCGATTACGCCTATTTCAACACCAATGCTCCGAACGTGGATCTGCAGAATAATGATTATCAGGTGGGGGGATATTTCGCATTCAGACACCGAAACTGGTCTTTCTATACCCGATTTTTTCACCAGAGCTCCCATCTGGGGGACGGGTACATCGCCAATATCCTCGGCGGTACGCAGGGTATTTCGGTCTTTACCTACGAACAACTCGGTGGATATGTGTCGTACAGCTTTTATCACCGCTGGTTCAGGCTGTATGCCGGCGCCGGTTACTTTTTTGATACCTACCCCTACGATCTGGGCAAGGAGATTTTTCAATATGGCGCCGAATTTCACGGCCCGGCTTTTGCTCGCTTCCACAGCCTGTACGTTTCGCCTGTGGCGGGCATTGATCTGAAAAACTGGGCTCAAACGCATTATTCCACCGATATTTCCGCACGGGCGGGGTTTCAGTTTGACAATGGCTCCATCTCGAGCCCCACCATGCAGATTCTGTTTGAATATTATCATGGCCACTCTCCATTTGGAGAGTTTTACAATAATGTGATCCAATATGTCGGCATCGGCCTGCATGTGCAGTATTAAGCAACCGCAGCTATTGTTTGACGGATGGGCGACGGAACCGGCAGCGGACGTTTTCGCCGCTGGAGGTCTCGGCATCGGCACCATCGCTGGCCGCGAGGGCGAGGCATTCTGAGGCTCTACCGATCAGGGGTTGCCGCCGGACATTAAACCCATTAGCCTTACCGCCTCGGTGAGGCGAACCGTTGAGGGTAACGGCGGCACCGGCTGAAGAGAATTTTATTTGGAGATGGGTCATGACGATTGATATTGCGGTTTTACCCGGAGACGGGATCGGCGTTGAGGTCATCGCTGCGGCGATGAAGGTGCTGGAGCATGTAGCCCGAGGCGGTGGTCATCAGATTCATGCGACTTATGCGGATGTCGGCTGGGCCGCCATCGACAAGCATGGCACCGCACTTCCGGCAGCAACCCGCGATGTGTGCCGCCGAAGCAAGGCTATTCTGTTCGGAGCTGTCGGGCTTCCAGACCGGGATAAGACACTGCCGCAGGCGCAGCGGCCGGAACGGGTCGCCCTGCTGGAATTGCGTAAGGGATTATTTGCCAATCTACGGCACGTGGTGCTGCCGCCCGGACTTGCTGAGCATTGCCCGCTCAAGGCGCACCTGATTGCGGCCGGGATCGACATCATGATCATCCGGGAACTGACCGGCGGATTGTATTACGGCAAACCGCAGGGAATTTCCGGCGATGCGCCAAACCGGACGGCGGTGGACACCATGGCGTACAGTGAGAAGGAAATCGTGCGGATATTAAAAGTGGGGTTTGAGACCGCCCGAAAGCGCCGCCGGCGGCTTACCAGCGTGGACAAGGCCAATATTCTCGCCACCAGCCAGTTATGGCGTGAGACGGCGACGGCCATGGCTGCGAATTATCCGGATGTTCAGCTCGAGCACATGTATGTCGATAATGCATCGATGCAGTTGCTGCGGCGCCCGACCGAATTTGATGTGATCGTCACGGAAAACACCTTCGGCGATATTCTCAGCGATGAGGCCAGCATGCTCTGCGGATCGATCGGTCTGGTGCCCTCCGCGTGTCTGGGTGATGATCCGTCGGTCGTACCGTTTTATGAGCCGATCCACGGCAGTGCGCCGGATATTGCCGGGCAGAATAAAGCCAATCCGATCGGCACCATCCTCACCGTCGCCATGATGTTGCGTTATACGTTCGGCCTGAATCAGGAAGCCGCGGCGATTGAGAAGGGCTGTTCCACGGTGCTCAACACGGCCAAGGTGCTCACCGGCGATCTGGGGGGCAAGGCGAGTTGCAGCGATGTGACGGCGGCCGTGATCGCGGCGATGTAAAAGTTTTGCGGCCAGCTTATTGCGGCGATTCTACGACCGTCTTCAGTGCGGGAACTGCGAAACTTCAAAGGCAAAGAAGCCATCGACTCCTGTCTGTGTGCGAGGCGACTCCGATAACGTCATCTGCGTTCTGGGGTACGTCTTTGACCGCCACACATATGGAAGCAATCAAGCACCATGGATCAATGCTGTATCGGACGCCAGAGTTTGCCGTTGATCCGCAATTCAGCGGGCTTTTGACTGGAAATCAGCGCCGGTCCATTCTGCGGCGTGGCCACCACAACGGAGAACCTTATGGAGTAAATTTCGTTGGGGCGACAGATCAGGCGGTTCCCCACCACGTTGCTTTTTCCCAAGGGAGATCGATCCGAGACAGAGGCACCTCGAAAACAACCGAAAGATTCCGGCAAACCGACCGGGGTCGTATAAAAAATTCCTATCCGATTCGCAGTATCGATATTGGCAATCCATCCCTTTGAGATGATATTGTGTCCCGGCCACCGCGGCGACCCTTGAACAAGTCGAACGTGCCGCCGCCAAGCGTCTGCAGATTTTCCCATCCTTTTATTTCGGCCATACGGAATCAGCGTCGGATACATGAAGGCATCGGTGCGATCGCTGTAGAGAGTCGGGATTTCGGTACTCATCCGAAATATTTGGTGGCCGTGCCGCTGGAACCGATAGTAGAAATGAGCGACGCCATGACGGTCAATATGTACCTGTTCCGTGTACACCCAGTGAGTCGGGTTGCCGGTGTCGTAATCCAGCGGCCGAACAACCGCAAAAAAGGTATGCCGAGTGGCCTTCCACCGCACGACATGACTTCCCGTCTCCGGAACGGCCACTCCATGTGGATGTCCGGCGAAGGCCTGATGGCCCAATGCCCCTGCCTGCGTCGGGTTTATGAGCAGCGGCTGGGGACCCGGCGCATTGTGGAATAAGAATTCATCCACCTGAAGCTCGCGGCCTACATCGTGAAAATCGACTATGTTGAGTTCATGGGCGACGTGCCTATCCGCGATTCCGACGACCACCGCTCCCCAGGCGATATTAAATGCAACAGACAGGCCTCCATTGGATATAACCACATTCTGATTTTTTGGCGGGGGCTGCCATGGAGGCTGATGGTTGATCGCTGCGCCGGCATTCCCATCACCGGCTAAAAATAATAACATTGCCAGAATGATGCTCACCACCGACAGACGACGTGCATGTGACACCATTATGCCGGACTCCAAATCAACAAAATCCTTCTCGCACCCATAGACGGCTCAAACTAAGTTGCGTCTACGCACCGGAGATACTGTAACTCAAAGATATCTGCCCGCAAAATAAAGACGGAAATCGGGAGTTTTCTCATTGAGTTTGTTTCCACATGAGTAAGTGGTATAATCCAAACCTAGGGTCGGCTAAACGATTCATCTTCCCCAAAGTTAGTCGAATATCCGGTAACAGGCGGGTGTGGTGTGTTATAAAACCCGCAGATTTTTTCCATGAGGTAGTATGTCAACGACCGTCGCAGGACTTTTAGAAATTAACGATAAAGGCATAGGTTTTTTACGCAGCGAGCAGCGAAAATATAAGCCCGTTCCGGCCGATCCCACCGTTCCGGCCGAAGTGATCACGAACAATCATCTCAAGGCCGGACTGCAGGTCACGGCGGTAGCCGAACCGGGCAACCGCGGGCCATCCCCCATCGTCAACGAAATATTAAATGTCAACGGACGATCTCTGCAGGATTACTGGCAGATGGCATCATTTCCGGACCTGACCGTGATCGATCCCCGGGTGAAGATTCAGCTTGAAACGCCCGGCGGTCCGGCCGCGATGAGAATCATGGATCTGCTCACTCCCATCGGTCTGGGCCAGCGCGGATTGATCGTCGCCCCTCCGAAAACCGGCAAAACCACGCTCCTCAAGCAGATTGCCGAGGCCATCTCCACCAATCACCCAGATGTCACTCTGCTGATCCTGCTGGTGGATGAGCGGCCGGAAGAGGTGACGGATTTTCGGAGATCGCTCAAGGCGGAAGTGTGGGCAAGCAACAACGATGAGGATGTGCCGTCGCATATCCGCACCAGCCGGCTGGTCATTGAGCGTTCCCGGCGGCTGGTTGAATGCGGCCAGCATGTCGTGGTGCTGCTGGACTCGATTACCCGTATGGGACGGGCGTTCAACCATTTTGTGGGCAGTTCCGGCCGCACCATGACCGGGGGCGTGGATTCGTCGGCACTGCAGGAACCGCGGGCGCTTTTCGGTTCCGCCCGGAACATTGAACACGGCGGCTCATTGACGATCATCGCCTCGGCACTCATTGAAACCGGCAGCCGCATGGATGATCTGATCTTTCAGGAATTCAAGGGTACCGGCAACATGGAACTGGTGCTTTCACGCAAGCTGGCGGAAAGACGCATCTGGCCGGCGATTGATCTGGGAGCCTCCGGCACACGAAAAGAAGAATTGCTGCTTGGTCCGCAGGTGGCGCGCCAGACGGCACAACTGCGGCGGCAACTGATCGGCCGCGATCCGGTCGTGGCGATGGATGCATTGATCAAAGGCATCAACCGCTATAAAACCAACCGGGAATTTCTCGCGTCGTTCAGTTCCGGTTCGCATCGGCCGGTAGCTCTTGCCGACTGACGGCATGGATGCTGATGACGGGCGGCATCAGCCCCCGTCGGCCCCGGCGCCTTTCCGGCAATACGCTTGCCAATCCTCAACCCGAAGCACTAGGATGCACGCCATGTCAGAGCGGTTAATGATCAAGCTGAAAACCTGGCCGACATCGATCGAGCAGGAGCAGATCGAAGCGATGGGATTCTTCAACCGGCGTGGTTGGCGGATGTTCTGCGATGATGATGAATTGCCTGCCATCGTAGAATGGCTGAAAGAGAAACACCTGAGTTTCAGCGTGCAGCAGACTGAGAGTATCGGCAAGTACGAGGAATATCCACGGTTATCCGAGCAACTCCTGCGCACCGATGGAGGTTCTCCCACGGCCTGTGCTCTCTGCGGCCGGGACGGAGTGGCCTGTTACCAACATGTCGAGGGAGATGATTCCGACCGGATTGAACCTGCGGCAAAGCGATTTTATGTCTGCGGCAGATGTGTGCAGCAAAAGATTGTTCCGCACGGCCGACTATACACCCATGCGGATGACGTGCTGTGAAGCGCAGAGCGTGATAACCCAAATCACCTCTCCCACGACCGCCTGCGAAATTGATATTCCGGCTTGACCATGAGGCTGGCTTGCTGGGTGAAGAACACAAGGATTCCGCCAGAGAATTCACCCGTTTTATCTCTCCGTCGCCGCCTTTTTTCTAACTGCCGTTGGATACCTCGCCGATCCACCGAATAACGGCCGCTCTTTCAATTTTGCCCAGTTGACGATTGCCAGCCACCTGCTCCCGCCAGCGGGTTTGCAGGGTATCGATCAGATTTACCATCTGCTGCCTGTGAGATCGAACGGCACGGCCTTTCAGTTTCCTTACCATTTGCAGCAATTGGTATTGGTAGCGCAGATCTGTTTGCGCCGCCTGCCACAGGGCGGAAAGGTGATCCATCACGTAGGCCTTGCCGGCAGTGCGGCTTGCCGCAAGCCGCGAGAACTGATCGAGCTGGAGGGAGAAGGCTGCGCACTTTACCAAGTTCGCCTCTTGCCACCGCCGCAGCGGCAGGTACACCGCATCAGGCAGGAAATGGTCATGAGCAAAGCGGAAAAATAAATCCGGACCCGGCGGTGTATCAGCGTGGTCCTGTGATCTGAGGAATACCGCACACCGGAAATAATTGAAGGCGCCACTTTCCCTGCTGCGTTTCCATTCCATTTGCGACCGCAGAAACATGAGTTCTACGATGATCATGCGATCATTCAAACCGTCGCGGACGGAACCACTCAGGGCTGGAACGGCAGCGCGGCCAGTGAGTGTGAGCGTGCGTAGTAATTCATCAAACAGCATATCCGCCCCCGTGCCTCGTACGATCTTCGACTCTATGAAGCGAAGATATTTAATGACACGCGGATTGTGCAGGAGGTGTTTTACGGTGGAGGCTTTCATCATTTTGCCGTTCGCGCCGAGGCACAGGCCGTGCGGACCGAACAGCAGCCGGGTAAGGGCACCGTAGGCGGGCAGGTAGTCCGAGTTACCCTGCCGCAATTCCAGCCGGCGCTGTATCTGCGCCGGGCTGTCGGTCGCAATTGGAGGAATATTGAAGATCGGCTTTATGGTGAATTCATCAGCCTTTATGGGTTGATTCACGTGAAGATGTGCCAGTACAGTAGTGGCGGTGGCAATCTCCTTCCGCAGCCCCACCGAGTTGCCGATGATTCGGACGGGAAGGAGAATGGTCTGTCCCTTTGCCTCAAACCGCCTGTAGGTAAAGGTGTAGGTCACCAAGGCCCGGTGCGACTCGCAGAGCGTAATGCGCTTCACGGCATAACCCGTTCGCCGTGAAAATCTCACACGATAAAGCAGATTGGGGCGCTTGAGGCCGAGGCTTCCGGCGCTGACGATCAACTGCGCTCCGCGATGGTGGGTCGGATGACGATAAACGCCGCCGTGCCGGAATCGGGCCAAAAAGGATTGCATGATGTGCTGTGGGTGATCATGAAGCGAACGCCAACTAACCGGCGCAGCCGATGTCGATTTTGATGAGACTGTTTCCAGAAACATGAGCGGGCGCAGAATAGGATTGGGCCCGATGATCTTGGTCGCCATTGCGGGTGGCCGCTTGTAGATCACCGGCGAGGCGTCATCAGAGGGTGAGTAAATTTCAAATTGCCGCCCGTCAAACAGGCATGTGCAATCGAGTGCCGCACCGTTGTGAAGTGCAGTCCTGAACTGGAATGTGATACGATATTTATCTCCATTGGCGAAGAACTTGTAGACCGATTTCTGCCACGGTGGAATATTTCGCGCTGCTTTCTTCCCCTGCCCGGCAATGGGGAGATTATTCATGGTTGTCACGGCTTGGAATTCGATAGAGCGCACCAGCGCGTAATTAGCGATGAGTTGCTGCACAAGCACGCGTACGGGCGCGACTGAATTACGCGAGGTTTGCGCCAAGGCCCGTGCCGGCGCCACCGCCAGCGGTGTCGTGCCGATGAGGAGCGCAATTAAATACGTTCGCATTTTTCACCTTTTAAATTATGAACCCGTCATTGTGAATGTCGGGCTCTGCTACCGCGTTGTACCGGCCTCCAGACTCATATAGGCGTCGTCCTACCAGTCGGTCGCACGAAATCATTCGGCACCCAAGTATCAGGCACTGCCGCCACGCCCGCATACGGACGCTGACACGGTTTTCCGGCTACAACATTGCCCGACGTCAGCCCTGCCTTGTTCGTTGGGGCGTGGCCCGCCCCATCGCCGTTCAGGGCTTATAGTAGTGACGATATATTTCGCCATCGGTCAGGTAGGTCGGGCGCGTTGTAACACGGAACGTGTGTGCCGTCCGCAGGTCTTGCACCCAGGCGCCGACGGGAAACTTGATCAGGCATCGCGCTGGCGTGTTTCCGCGCGGCGACAGGCGATACCTGATTCGAGATAGCCGGTATTTCGCGACGAGTCCAAAATTGCCATTCCAAAACTTCGCCACAACCGTTCCGGGCAACGCGAGGCCGCCGACCGAACGGAACGCCGAGCAACTGACTTCCTCGACCAGGTAGCTGCCCACCCTTTGCGTGAACCCCGTAATCGCGAGCTGGGGCGCTACTCTGATCGTCCAGCGGGCCACTGCCCGGCCGGCAACGCCGGGAACTGAGATGTTGCTGGTCTGCGTCAGCACCCATCGTCCATGCCCCAAGGGCTTGAGGCCTAAATGCCTGATTGTCCGCGGTCCAATCCAGTGCCGGCTCAACATCCCCAAGAGGCCCAGTGCCCAGATCAGGGGCACCCGCACGGGGAGTTTCGCCACGGAGATGGTGCCGAAGGGGTGCTTGCTCACCAGCGTGTAGCTGAGCGACTCGTCCCGCTGCGGCGACCAAACTTTAATTACCGGCGACGGATCGACACTGCCAGCACCGCCGTGCGCGAACTCTTTTTTAGCCGTGGCGGAGGTGATCCGCTTTGTGGAGCGGAGCCACCCCTTAAAGAACCGCAGGTGATAGGTGTAGCGGAACTTGCCCCCGGGACCCTTGACCACTTTCCCGACAGCGCCGCTCTTTTCGGTCTTGGCCAAGTACTTCTTTACGAAAGCCCTCTCAGCGGCGTTGCTGAACCCTTGGTAGGAGTAATGGTAACGGGCAGTGAAACTCTGTAAGGCCCTGCTCCTTGCGGCAAGCATGGCGAGGATTTTCTCCTTTTGCCCCTGTGGCCCGGATGCCAGGGCGGGTTGCACCGCTGCAGGCCACGCGGCAACGCCCAGAGCAATAATCGCCAAAGGCATCCTGAAATGGTTGCATCTCATAGAGTCACCTCATCGGTTCACCAAAGGCTGCCATGCCGCTGCCGCTCGGCACCATTCGCCCATGGCATCAATGCCAATGGCCAAGCCATGAGCGAGCCAACGCGGCAGAGAGTCCGAACTGTCAAACACACCCCATGACGGCCCCCAGAACATGCTGAACCGCCACTATTATGGGAGTATACTACTCAAAAAAAAATAAACGCAAGCGAAAAAATGAAAAATTTTTGCTTTTACCAATTCTTATCGCAACATGAACACCCGCCGCCGCAGGAACTCTGGGCGGCGTGCTGCGCCAGAACGCCCGAGGCGCGGGCCACGGTTCCGCCGACCGCACCGGCAAGGTGACACCGGCCGGAGGCCGAGCCGAAGCGACGCTTGCCATCGGCCGTCAAATGAATTACCCATTTAATATTTTCCAGCTGCATCGGATGCCTCCGTGGATGTTGCGGCCACTGCTCGCTATTGTACCGCGATGTGATCGGTCAAGCCTGCGGCTCGGTCTCGCTGCCGCCGGTCGCCGTCGGTTCACTTCCGGGTCGTTGGCTTGGCCGCCGGGCAAGCATCCACGCCGCTACAGCAAGCGCTATGAGGGCGATGTCACGCAGCAGCCCGATGGCCAAGCCGTGCTCGATAGCCGCCGGGCTGTGAGCCGCCGCCCACGCCGCACCGAAGCAGCCGCACGG
>JAJZNY010000403.1 GCA_021852245.1 Planctomycetota bacterium
CTGAGCGGCCGGGAAATACTCAAAAAGATGGGGTTTTCCGCCGGTGTCTGCGAGGCGGTCGGGTCGCTGGATGAGCACTGGGACGGCCACGGACTGCCGCAGAAACTCACCGGCAAAAATATTCCGCTGCTGAGCCGTCTGGCTCTTCTGGGGCAGGTGGTGGATGTATTTCATCGTGCAGGAGGGCCGGTGCTGGCAACGCAGGAAATCTGCCGGCGCAGCGGGACATGGTTTGATCCCCATCTGGTGCGGGCATTCTTATCGGTCTCGTCGGAGAGCGATTTCTGGATCAGTCTGGAAAACGGAACGGCCGTCGATGAGATCCGCCACTTTGATGAATCGCATGCCGGGGCGATCCATGACACCGACATCGATCGCCTGGTGAGGGGGTTTTCCGAGGTCATTGATGCCAAAAGCCCATGGACGGCCGGACACAGTCAGCGCGTGGCCGATGTCGCGGATGTCGTGGCTGTTACGCTTCATCTGCCCGCCAATCAGCGACTGTGGGTTCGCCGGGCATCACTGCTGCACGATATCGGCAAATTGGGCTTGGGAAATGATATTCTTGAAAATCAACACCAACTCTCGCAGGTGGATCGCCGACGATACGAGGAACATGTGATCCTGGGCCTGAAAATCCTTTCCGGCATCCAGGGCTTTGCCCCGATGCTGCCGCTGGTTGAGGCTCACCATGAACGCTACGACGGCACGGGATTTCCATGCAGGCTCACGGCTGATCAGATTCCACTGGGCGCCCAGATCCTGGCAGTGGCGGACCAGTTTGACTGGCTGCTCTGCGGCCCGGAGGCCGTATCCAATACTCAACACGCCTTGAGCAAACTCTCGCAGCAGAGCGGAGAGGCGCTGGCCCCGGCATGCGTTGAGGCTCTGGCGCACGCCGTCATCAACGGACTTATCCATGCTCCGCTGCCCCGATAGGTGCAACGATCTCTGCCGTGACAGCGCGGAAGACTGGAAGTTCTCCCCGTTCGGGCGGCTAATCTTCGTTGGGAAAGGCGTTGGTTTTAATCGGCGTAATTTTCACAGCCACCGGCTCGGTCGGGCAGGCATGTTCACACCCTCCGCACCCCACACAGCCGTTGGTTTTAACCAACACCCGCCCGCTGACCTCACTGATGACAATCGCGCTGGAGCCGAGGGGGCAGGCTTCAACGCACAGACGGCAATCCTCGCCATGTGAGCGCAGGCAGGCGCCGTGATCGACCACCGCGAGGCCCATGCAAATCTGCGTTTTGTCAACCAACTGAAGCGCACCGGACGGACAGGCCTTCATGCAGGCGAGTTCATCACACACCACGCAAGCGGAAAGGGCAGGGACGATATACGGAAGACCGTCGCCGATTCTCGCTTCAGAATCGATGACAATACATTTGACCGGACAGGCCTGAACGCACTTCCCGCACTTGGAGCAGGTTTTGAGAAAGTCTTCCTCAGGCAACGCCCCCGGCGGTCGCAGGATGACATCCGGGACGGAATATGGATCGTAGGTCTCAAAATCCGATCCATCATCGTACATGGCGGATGAATCGTCCCGGAAATCCGTTCCAAAAGCATGGGTAACCGGTTCAACTTTACGCTCGATCAGATTGGCGACAGGAGACATCAAATCCCGGATGCATCGGGCAAAAAAGCCGCGGCGGCTGTGCGAAGGATCGGAATCATCCGGGGAAGATGGATCGGCCGGCTTCGATGCACTCGCGGATTCCCCTGCCGGAAGCTGATGATCCTCCGCGGGCGGAGCATCACCCCCCGAGGCACCGTCATGCGCCTGAATTTCTTCCAGATCGGGCGGGCGACGATGGATGGCATTCACATGCGTCAGATGTTGATCCGATGGGTCTTCCCCCTGATCCGCCGCCGGTGGTTCTGAACTTGGCGCCTCGGCGGAATCAACGTTCTCGGGATTTTCATGCATACCGGTTTCCATCTTGGTCATCATAGCATTTTATGCGCATTGTGGCGTAGTGGAAACGGAATCCCGATTATGCGGTAGCAAGCGGGTTGCGAGGCCGGTATGACGGTATCGCCGCGGGGCGGTTTGGGGTGGCGGCGGCAAATCCGCTGCGGCCAACAAAAAAGGCGGCCGAGAAATTGTTATTTTCCCGGCCGCCAACATTCAGGCTCAAATATAGCTAAGCTGCGCTTAGGCCTTGCGGCGACGAACCAGAAGCAGGCCCAACGCTCCAACACCAAACAAGCCCATCGCGGCCGGTTCCGGCGTGGCGACGACTGAGACATCCGTGAAGTCGGCGCTATGATCGCTGGTCGAACCGTAATCCGCCAACGTCAGGGTTGCGAGGCCGGTCGTAAGTGCCGTGAAGTCAAGTCCACTACCAGTGCTCGTGGTGAAGTATGTTGCGTTGTCGTTGGAATAGAATTGCGTATCGTTGGTGAAATTGCTCGTTTGCTTGTAGATAACAGTTGAATTTGGGTCTGTCACGGTGGCGATGATGCCGGCAGGAGCGGTGCTGGTGCCAACGCTGGAGGTTTGGTCGCGGGCTGCGGCGTCGTAGGTGATCTCGTAGGTTGTGCCTGCGGTCACGCTGAAGGTTTGCTCAAGGCTGCCGCCATTTTGGGCGAAGGCGTAATCAGCGATCACACCGCCTACGTCGTTCAGTTGCGTCGGATGCACTGGCCCGAACGCGTTAGCGTTGGTGCCGATGTGGGTGCCGGTACCATTGATGCCTGTGCCGCCCCCCGTCCCGAGCGTCCAGTCTGTTGGGTTGGCCGGATTCGTGTCGCCGCTTTGGCCAGTATTGTCGTAGCCATAATCCGACTTATAGGACGACGCGTTGGACGAGAAATCGCCATTCAAAATGAGATTCGCATTTGCTGCCTGTGCGGCGACCAGCATGGCAAGCGGTGCGGCCAAAACCATGGCCTTGGAAAACGTGATTGACTTCATATCGAAGCCCTCCCAAAAAGAAACCGTACCAGAGAGACGCAAACCGGCAGGGCACTGCGCACTGCGGCGGCTTCTGGAAAAAAACTACACACTTTGGCAAGGTAGGTACAGAATATTCGTATGGGCGTCACTCTCGCTCTGAGCCTACCGATCTGTAAGCATGATACGTCATGTCTATTGGCGACGCAAGTTGTTTTTTATGATTTTGTTGGCGGCAAATGAACGGCGCCTGGAGATATGAGGAAAACCCGAAAATTCGTAGAGATTTTGGCGGGACGCGGCGGGGGGAACGGATGGTAGTGGTGGGGGCATGGGCTGGCCGTGCGGTTACCCCGCTCCGCAATTACCCCAACAAACGGTCGCGCGGACGGTGATTTATTTTTTGATGGTGAAGGGTGGCCGGTGCGCGTACGTACCTATTCACAGACCCGTGCCCGACGGGTATGCGACGATAAAAAAAAGGCGGCCGAGAAATTGTTATTTTCCCGGCCGCCAACATCCAGGCTCAAATATAGTTAAGTTGCGCTTAGGCCTTGCGGCGACGAACCAGAAGCAGGCCCAACGCTCCAACACCAAACAAGCCCATCGCGGCCGGTTCAGGCGTGGCGACGACTGAGACATCCGTGAAATCGGCAGTGTTGGTGGTGGTGTGGGCGGTCGTGAAAAAGATTGTGTCGGTCGAGGAGGTACCGGCGGTGAAATTGAACGATTCCGCCTGGAAACCGGTGTCGGCGGGATTTGTTGAATTCAAGGCCAGTTGGGTGGCGCCCGTCGGGCTGGTGACAGAGCCGTCAAGGACATACGCCTCCAGCGTTGGAATGGTACTTTTGGTTGTTTGTGAGGCGTCCATATAGGTAACGGTGTACGTTGCCCCCGGAGTGACGGTGAAGCTCTGCCGGAAGGAATCGTTGAAGGAGATGAAGGCAAAATCGGTAACCCCAGCGACGCTGCTTGGACCACGCGGCGTTTTGTCACCCGACCAGCCAACGTCGGCACCCTCGACGCCTGCGTTTGTACCGCCCGTCCAATCGGTCGGGCTCGAAGGGTTGGTACCCGCAGTGGTCGACTGTGAGTTTTTCCCCGGAGAATTTACATAGGCCGACGCGTTGGCCGAGAAATCGCCATTCAAAATTAAATTGGCATTCGCTGCCTGTGCGGCGACCAGCATGGCAAGCGGTGCGGCCAAAACCATGGCCTTGGAAAAAGTGATTGACTTCATATAAAAGTCCTCCCAAAAAAAAGAAACAACAAAGAAACAATCAGGAAACACTCAAGCCGACCACGCACAACACGTATCGGCGGCGTCCATAAAAACTCCCGGTATGGCAGAAATCGCCTCCCTCAAAGGCGACGTTTCTTACTGCCCTCTGCTAACTTCCTTCCGAATTATAAACCATGGTTGCAATAAATGCAAGGGCGAACCGGTTGCAATTTTAGAATTTCAGTATTGCGACGTATGGGCCTGATGTTTGCGAAAATCACGCTACGCCCGAATTCGGCTTTCGAGGCGCCCGGATTTGAGGATTCCGTCCGATTCAGGCCCCATATTAGCATCCGTCCGGAATCTTACGCCACACCGCACTTGAACCGTGCATCTGTTGCGTTGCACCAAGGCGAGTTGCTTCCGGGGTGTGATTCCGGCATGATGAACACATGATCAAAAGTTGGATGTGCATACTGGCGATCGCGACGCTGCTCATTGAGGCAGGGCCGCCGGTTTTCGCCAACCCTCCGGGCGCACCCGCGTCGTCGATCGCATTGCAAATTCATCAACTTAAAAGCACCCGCTGGCAGGTGCGTCATGCGGCGGAACGCGCATTGCTGATGGCTCCGACCGGCGCGATCACGGCTGTTACCGAAGCCTGCATCCGTACAGCCAATCCTGAACTCTCGGCGCGATTGCGGCGAATCGACCTGCAGTTGTATCTCGAGAGGGAAATTTCTGATCAGGGAGTGCGGCCGTTTCTCGGGATTGAATTTATTGTTATCGACAGGAGATCGGGAACGCAGTCGTTCTCGGCCATTTACGCAGTAAAAGTCCTGCGGGGCTTTCCGGCGGGACGGAAATTGCGACACGGCGATATGATCATCGGCGTCAATGGCCGGTATTTCGGACCGAGCATGACCGCGAATGATTTTCTCCGGTTGATGATGAGTTTCCGGGCGGGCACCCGGGTGGTTCTTCGCGTTTTGAAGGCGGGTCGAATCCATAGCTGCACCATTCGACTTCGCCTGGTTGGAGTACCAACCGTTGATGAGGCCCTGGCCGAGTTTCTCGCGGCCAGAGCGGCCATCATCCTGCGCTATTTGCGATATTTGGATACTCTCAAAGGGCAGATTTGGGATAAACATCCGCCGCCGGCCGAGGCGCCGATTGTTTTTTTCCATTCGGGCAAGGGCCCAAAATCATGAAGGCCGAAGAGTGAATAACCGATATGCCTTGCGGGAGTGTATGCTTGACATGCCTCGATGGAGGATGGGCTTCATCATGCCGCATGGAGAGGCGGGTTTGGCGAGGTTGATTTCACGGTATGGAGATGGGTCTGAATGCCGGGTGGGGCGGTGAATATTTAAGGCGCCCCGCCGGTGTCTTGAGCCAGAATGGAATAGGGATATTTCCACCACCACGACGGAATCATCCTGCTCGAATTGACCGCCCATATCGAGCCCGGTATAAGACTTTCTGCCCGGTTCGAGCCCGGAGGGTGTTATCGGCCCCGGACGGCAGAGGTTCCATAACGGATCGGGAAGCTAACTCGCAGCGACGTGACGTTATACTGTTGATCTTGTAGTCGATTAGGGTTTTCGAGATGATTCCTACAAATAATCGTAAATTCCGACGGATAACCGGATGGATATTGCTCAGCGCCGCCGTCCTTGGGCCGTGCGGTGCCGCCCTTGCCGGCGCAAACGGGCGGATTCGGCTCGCGGATCAACTCGTGACTGATGCCCGGAGTATCGGGCGCAACACCACGATTCCTCCACTTCGGGCGGCTTCCATTGCGGACGATCTTCTCCAGATGGCGGTGCGACTGGATCCAAAATCTGAAACCGGCTATCGCCTCCTGGCGGAGGCGGCGGGCACGGTGAATCGACCGGCGCTGCGGGTCAAGGCATTGCTGGCCTTGTGCAAACTTGAGCCTCAAAATCTGGTCGCTCAACTGAAACTCGTCGATGCCCTGGCCGGCGCCAAGCAGACCGTCGGGGGACGCATCACCATTTATAAGACGGCGCTTAAGACGGATGGCGGAAGTCGGCAACTGGGGAGCATGCTCGCGCTGCGCATCGGAGAGCTATATGCGGCGCAAGCCCGAAACACCCAGGCGGCCGGATATTTTATTCAAGCGGTCAAGCTGGATCCTGCCAACGTCAACGCATGGAACTTTATGCTGGCGAGTCTGGTTAAAAATCATGCCGGCGCGGCCCAACGGATGTATGTCGTCACCAAGGCACTTGAGGCGAACCCGTATCAGCCCATGCTCCTGGAAGCGGGCGCAAAAATCCTCGCGGATCACCGCCTGTACGCAGCCGCTGCTTCGTGGGCCAATCAGAGCATTCAGCAATTTCAGCAGGCGCGGGAGAAACTCAACCCCGGATTCGCCGGTGATCTGGCCGCATTCTGGCAGATGGCGGGAAAATCGCAGGAGGCTCACGCCTACCTGAGTGAACTGACGGCTTTGCGCCATCCGACGGCGGGCACTTTGTCGCTCGCGCTCTCCGCCATCTGTAAGACGCATACCGCCACCGGAAATCTGGCCGCCCTTCTGCTCTCACGCCTCGAGGCGCGATTGAAAAAGGCGATCAAGGTCAACCATGCCCCCGAATTGAAGGCTGATCTCGTCTGGCTTCGCCTCCTGTATGCTCCCAAACTGCCGGGCGATATCAATGCTCAGGTTGCCAAACTTGAAGACCTTCTCGGTTCGCAAAACCCCATCTACCTGCGCATTCATGGCTGGCAACTGATGCGGGAACTCTACACCGGGGCGGCCATTGCCAAGTTCAAAGAGGCCGGTGCAGACCCATATGCCCAGATCGGTCTGGCGAGACTCATGGCTGAAAGCGGCCACCTGCATGAAACCGGGAAAATTCTTCAAAAACTCTGGGCCAGCGCCCCCACCACCCTCGTCGCCCTGCAGACCTTTAATGAGGCACAGCATCTGGATCTGAAGTTGTTGCCGCCCGTCGACTCCGGCGCGATCGCCACCATTGCCCGGGCATATCCCCGCCAGATGCTTCACGTGCTGCAGCATCCGGAACGAGTGGTATTGGAATCGGTACATTTTCTCCACCGAACCACGCATGCGGGTGAACCGATGTTTGCCCGTGTCGATTTTTACAACGCATCCCCCTGCACGCTTGCCGTCGGGCCGACCGGTGCCATTACCACCAGCGTCGCGATGGTGGCACGGCTTGAAGGGCTGACGGATCAAAACCTGGGCACGTATGCGGTGGATTCCAATCCGCAGATATTCAGCCTCGATCCCAATTCAACACTTGAAGTGCGTTACCGTCTCGATCAGGGCGTTTTGCGGGCCATTCTCCAGCAACATCCCATGTCGATGCTCGGGGGAAGGATTGAATTTATCACCAATCCGATCGTCGAAAACAACGACGTATTTCCGGGCCTCGGCGGCCAACCCCTCTCCGCCGGCTATTTCAACGTCAACGGTTTACCATCCGATTTGCCGGCAAGCCTGACGGCCATGGCGGAAAAATTCTCCTCTTTTTCGACGACCAACCGCATGCTGACGGCGGGAATCATGGCGAACCATCTGCCGCAGATCGTGGCGGACGCGGCAGCCTCGGCCATCGGCCATCAGAAGGCCGCCAAAACGGAGGCGGCCATTGAGAAAGTGCTGCTGGATGTCTTAACCGATTCCGATGCCGCCGATATCCAGGCGTGGCTCCTGCGCATCGCCCCCATGAAAGGCCTGCCGCAGAATGTGACCCGTGCGATGAACGCCCTGACCCAATCGCCGTTTAAGCGCGTTCGCGTATTTGCATATCTGCGCATTTATAATTCGGCCGAACAGGGTGCTGCCGGTGCGGCGGCGGCAAAAGCATTGGATGCCGCAGCTAAATCGGAAAGCAGTCGACTGCTCAAGGGCCTGGCGCTGACTCTCGGCCAACAGGCAGCTCTTATCGCCAAGGCAGCGAAGTAACGGGTATTCCGCCGAACCGGGAACCATCCGTTTCGCTTGAGTCCCCTTGGGCTATTGCCATGCCAGCACAGCCTGATTCACCGACGGTTTGCGATCACGTGAACTGCATCCGCATTTCATTCTTCGCCACCCGGCAATCCGATTCTTTCCAGAATTCGACCGGCCAACCACGCCCCCTTTATTGTTAAAAAATGCCACCGTCTTCACATCCGCCTCCTGACCACCATGAGCATATGATTCTCGCCGATGGTGTAATCAAGTTTCGGGCTGCCGTTCTTTTCCAGTTCCGCCTGGACAACCGCTATCCCGCGGCCGAACTGATTGGCGAAGCCGAGTACTTTTGTCGCCTCGGCCCCATCGCATGAACACACCGAGGCCGCGTGAGGCGATCCGCCAACATCAAATCAACATCATCATCGGGTTTTCAAGAATCGCCTTGAGCTTGCCGAGGAATTCGGCTCCGGTTGCCCCATCCACCACGCGATGATCAGCCGAAAGCGTAACCGTCATCACCTGACCGACCGCCAACTGACCGTTCTTCACGATCGGTCGTGCTTCCGTGCCGCCGATCGCCAAAATCGCCGCCTCCGGCGGGTTGATAATCGCGGTAAATTCCTTGATCCCATACATACCGAGGTTGCTGATGGTGATCGTGCTGCCGGTCATCTGATCTGCCTTGAGTTTTCGCGTGCGGGCCAGTTCCGCCAGTTGCTTGATCTCCGCCGATATCTGCCGCAGGTTTTTCGTCTGCGCATCCCGCAGCACGGGCACGACCAGCCCATCCTCAATGGCCACCGCGATTCCCACATGCACCGATCCGTGGCGGACGATCTGCGTGCCGCCAAAACTTGCATTAATCGCCGGCAATTGGGTTACCGCGACGGCCACGGCACGGGTAATAAAATCGGTGACGGTGAGTTTGGTCGGTGCGAGCTGCTCATTGGCGCTTTTGCGCAGGGCCAGCAGGTTGTCCATCTGCACATCAATGCTGACGTAAAAATGCGGAATGCTCTGCTTGGCTTCCAGCAGTCGCCGTGCAATGGTCTGCCGCATATTGGAAAGGGGAATGGTTTTGGCTTCCAGCACGGCTGTCGGGGCAGGTGCCAGGGCGGAGTACGCCGCCGCAGTTCCAGCCGCCTTTCCACCCGCAGGCGCCGCGAGAACATCGCGCTTGATGATGCGTCCATCGGGTCCGCTGCCGCTGATCGCGGTGAGGTCCACACCTTTTTCGGCGGCAATTTTACGGGCCAGCGGCGATACGCGAATCGGTGCCCCGTTGTCCGTATGTGATGCGGGCGCGGCCGGTGCCGGCGCCTGAACCGCCACCGGAGCTGGTGCTGGTGCGGTTGCGGTGGCGGTTTTACCCGCGTCTCCTTTACCTGCCGGCGCTTCCGCCGCCGCTTTAGCGGTTGTCCCGCCACTCTTTACACCCTTGGCCACATCGGTAACTTTTTCGCCGGGCTTCGCCAGCACGACAATCAATCCTCCGACGGCAACTTTTTCCCCTTCGGCGGCGACAATCTTGGCGACCGTCCCCGGCTCAAAAGCCTCAAGCTCCTGCGTGGCCTTGTCGGTTTCCACTTCGGCGATGATGTCGCCGGGTTTGACCGGGTCATTTTCCTTTTTGTGCCATTTCACCAAGGTTCCGTCGGTCATGGTGTCCGAAAGCTTGGGCATTGTAATTTCGAGCGGCATAGATCAATCCTTATCGCATTCAACAGGGGCCAAACCGAGCCGGGCGGAAAACCAATATCCACCCACGCCTGCATTCTAGCCACGCTTGGGCATTACGTTAAGCCTGCGGACCGCTGGACGAAGAGACTATCAGGCTATATGATCCATGATCTCATTGGAGAAACAGCTGGTGGGCATCCCGATATCGGTTGACAGAATGATAAAGGCTCGGCAGCATAAATAAAG
>JAJZNY010000136.1 GCA_021852245.1 Planctomycetota bacterium
GCTGGTGAAGATCATCGGCGAGTAAATGCGGACGGCGTGTCGCCGTTGAATCATGAAAGGAACAGAAAAAAATGAAAACGCGAGCATTGGGTACGACCGCCGTTAAAGTCTCGGAAATCGGCCTTGGCTGCATGGGGATGTCTGATTTTTACGGCACACGCGACAATGAGGAGTCGATCCGCACCATCCACCGAGCCATGGAACTCGGTATTAATTTCTTCGATACCTCCGACATGTACGGCCCTTTCACCAACGAAGAACTTCTGGGCCGTGCCATCGCCGTCGGGGCCCCGCTGAAGCGCGAGCAGATCATTCTGGCGACCAAATTCGGTTATGTGCGGGAACCGGGCAAAGCGATCGGCGGCGTCTGCGGCAAGCCGGAATATGTCAAACAGGCTTGCGCGGCGAGCCTGCGGCGGTTGAAAGTTGACTGCATCGATCTCTATTACCAGCACCGCGTGGACAAAACCGTGCCCATAGAAGAAACCGTCGGGGCCATGGCGGAGCTGGTGAAGGAAGGGAAAGTCAAGTACCTCGGGCTCTCTGAGGCCTCCGCCGCCACCATAGAGCGGGCCCACCGCGTGCACCCGATCTCCGCCCTGCAGATTGAATATTCACTCTGGACACGTGAACCGGAACATCAGCTCCTGCCCTTATGCAACCGTTTGGGGATTACGGTTGTGGCGTACAGCCCACTCGGCCGTGGATTCTTAACGGCCACGATCACCTCGCCGGACCAATTCCCTCCCGGTGATGTGCGTCGAAATCAACCCCGCTTTCAAGGGGAAAATCTGCAGTCGAATCTGCGGCTGGTGGAAAAGCTGACCTCCATGGCCAAAGCCCGCGGGTGTACCCCCGCCCAACTTGCCTTGGCGTGGGTACTCTGCAAGCAACCCCGCATGGTCCCTATTCCCGGCACCAAACGTGTGAAATACCTTGAGGAAAACGCCGCCGCCACGGATATTCGGCTTTCCGCCGATGATATCGCTGCTCTCGACGCAATGGCTCCCATCGGTATGGCCGCCGGTGCTCGCTACCATGAGGCGGCGATGAAGATGCTGGATGTGTAAGGCGGTCTGACGGGCCATTGTCGGCAGGAGAGTCCTGTAACCCAAGCCACGCGGACTGGCAGGATGTTGCGCGCCGATGAAAGTCGGTGTATATTCCTGCAGATGGGCCCTCGTGGGTCGCGAATCCGGATCGCCCGGTGGGTTTTTCCCGGGTTGAGATAACCGGACAAGTTGTCAGTTTCGTGCGTACCAATTTGGAGGCAGGCAGTTCACCGATGAAAAAAATCATTTTCAATGCGTCTCTTCCCCGCTCCGGTTCAACCTTGATGCAGAATATCCTTGCGCAGAACCCGCGTATGTATTGCACCCCCACCAGCGGTGTGATCGATCTGCTGATCGCCGCACGGAAATACTACACGGAACTTGCCGAATTCAAGGCCCAGGACGCCGACGAGATGCAGAGGGGGTTCTTGAGTTTTTGCACCGGCGGATTACAGGGCTTTTTTGAGGGTGTTACCGATAAGCCGATCTGCGTCGACAAATGTCGCAGTTGGTTTCATTTCCACCATTGGGTGGAAAGATTCCATCCGAACCCCAAATACATCGTCTGCATCCGCGACATCCGTGCCATACTGGCCTCGATGGAAAAACTGTGGCGGAAAAACCGCGACCGCAGCGATCCCGATGAAGTCAACGGCACTCTGAATATGATTACCATCAACAACCGCGTGACGCGCTGGCTCAACGGCCCGCCCGTCGGTGTGGCTGTCGCACGATTGATGGAAGCTATCCAGACGGGCGTTATCAAACAATGTCACATCGTACGGTTTGAAGATCTGACTGAAAACCCCAAGGCGGTCATGCAACGCGTGTATGAATACATTGAAGAACCGTATTTCGAACATAATTTTGATCACGTGGAGCAGCGCACGCACGAAAATGACCAGTTGCACACGTTCTATGGCGATCATCGAATTCGGGAAAAAGTAGTCCCACCGATCCCGGATTACGTGGACGTGCTTGGACGGGAAATCTGCAATTCGGTCAAGGCCAACTACGGACTTTTTTACAATACTTTTTACGCCGACAAACGGTGAGATCATCAGGTGATCCGTGCACGACATCATTGAGCTTGATCAGACGGGCGAGCCCCAGGCGATCTCACGGGCACTTGCGGCACTGCGATCCGGATCGCCGGTGGTTCTACCCACGGAAACACTTTACGCCCTTGCCGCCCCCGCCATCCAGCGCGATGCCGTCGAAAAACTCCGCAAAATCAAGCAGCTAGATGCTTTCCCCGGCTGGGTGTTGCATCTTGCCCGCCCGTCCCACATCACCCACTGGGTCCGCCAGCCGAACCGCGTGCTCGACCGCCTGATCGACAAACTCTGGCCCGGCCCATTGGCCCTGCGCATCGCTCTCGATGAATCCGGCCGCCTCGCCCTCCGCGAGGCGCTCGGGCCGCTCACCTTCAACGAAACCGTCGATGCCGCATCGAAGGTAACTTTCCGCTGCCCCGACCATCCGCTGACACGAAATATTATCGAAGAGCTTGGCACGCCTCTGATTATGATCGGCGTAAAGCCCGGCGCCGCCGGACGCCGCCTCGACACCGCCCTGGCCGATACCAAACTTCCGCCACTCCTTGCCATCGACGCCGGTCCGGGGCGTTACAGCGGCAGCTCAACCCTGGTCGAGGTCACCGATTCACGCTGGACGATCCTGCGCGCCGGTGCCATCGCAGAACGAACCATTCGTCGCGTCATGGAGCGGACGATTGTCTTCGTATGCAGCGGCAACACCTGCCGATCTCCCATGGCCGAGCAGATCGCCAAAATGATCCTCAGCCGCCGGCTCGGTGCAGCGCCGGATGAACTTGCCGATTTGGGCTGGAACATCACCTCCGCCGGAGCTCATGCCGGCTCCGGTTCACCGGCAACCGCCGAGGCGCGGGCGGTGATACGGGAATTGGGCGGGTCGCTGGAAAGACATCGGTCACGCCCTGCCACCGCTGATTTATTGCTCCGGGCCGATTTAGTTCTTACAATGACGGAAGCTCTCAAGCAGGAGATACTTGATACCCTGCCGAGTTTGAAGGGAAAAGTCAGTCGCCTCGATCCGGATTCGGACGTGATCGATCCTATCGGCGGCCCCATGGATGTCTATCGGCAGACCGCGGAAAAAATTCAGCGCCTGGTGGAAAAACGTATTGAGGAACTTTTAGCATGATACTCGCCGTTGCGGTCGATCATCGGGGATTTCCCATCAAGGGGTCGTTGGCCGAATCCCTCAAATCCGATGGACATGAGGTGATTGATTTTGGCACATATGAGGTAAACCCGTGCGATTATCCCGATATCGCCATTCCCGCCTGCCTCGCCGTCGTCGAGGGCAGAGCCCATCGGGCGATTCTCGCCGACGGCAGCGGCATCGGGGTCTCCATCGTCGCCAACAAAGTGCCGGGTATCCGTGCGGCCCTCTGCCATGACGAACTGACCGCCGAAATCTCCCGCCGCCATAATGACGCCAATGTCATCTGCCTGGCCGCCGACCTCATCGGCATGGAACTCATGCGCCGCATCATCCGGGTCTGGCTCAAGACCGAATTCGACAACGGCCGCCACGCCCGACGCAATGAAAAAATCAGTCAGCTCGAAGCCAAGGTTTTTGAGGATGTCTCCCGGGCGCACCAGATTCTGCGCGGCGATTCAATTTAATATTTTCTTCGACCGTCTTCACGGCGCACGCTCAATGCCCTGTTGGTGCCGCTTCAAGCCGCCGCCGCCCGTTGCGGGTAAGCGATTCCACCGAGCCATCCAGCATCGCCACAATCGCCTCCGACGCATATCCCGCAAACAGCCCGGTCTCCACCGCACCTGGTATGGCGTGAATCGCCGCATCCAACGCGGTCAGATTCTGCATGCAGGGATGATCCGGCGGAAAACAGGCGTGCAAAAGCGGGTTGCCGTTATCCGTCAAAAATATCCCACCCTTTTTATCTCGTCGCGGATCGGCTGAAAGCGCCCCCATCGCCTTGAGTCGCCGCTGCACCGTCGGCAGGGCAAACTGCACCACCTCCACAAATATCGGAAACCGCTCTCCCAGCCGGGGCGTGAGCTTTTCCTCTCCCACGACAATGATCAGTGTGGTTGAAATGGAAGCAATCACTTTTTCCCGCAGCAGATTCCCCCCTCCCCCCTTGAGCAGATTCAATTGCGGAGTTACCTCGTCGGCACCATCGACATCCACGTCGATCCGCTCGACCGTATCCAGCGTCGAGAGTGGAATCCCCCCATCCCGCGCTACCGATGCGGTGAGTTCCGAGGTCGGCACCCCACTGATCTTCAAACCCTCGGTGCGAACCCGCTCCGCGAGTGCCCGTACAAACGCCAGTGCCGCTTTCCCACTCCCCAAACCCACGATTTGCCCGGGTTTGACCCGCCCGGCCGCAATTCGTCCGATGTGCTCAAGTTGCCTCTCTGTTGCCGCCTTCACTGGATTCATTATTCCATCCATTTCCATCGTCCGGCCGCTCGACCAAAGCCGCAGTCTTGAAGCGTCAAAATGGCAACCGCCAACCACCCGCAGCGCCGTGCTTGCGGCAGTGAGCCTGCGATCCGAGGGGTGGGATTCGAACCCACGACCAGAAGATTATGAGTCCCCTGCTCTAACCGCTGAGCTACCCTCGGGGAAAACTGATACATTTATCCGCGTCGGCCTCACAATGCAATGATGTCGTCACGCCGCGACGCGGGCATTCGATGCGGCTTGCTTCGGGGTATGAATGGATGGGTGAGGCGTTATCCGAAATCGCTGCGGTGATCAATGCATGCCGCTCATCACCGCAGCCGTGGTCTTGGCAAATAGTGGCTTGCGGCCCGGACGGCTGCCGGGAAGAAAGAGAAGTACAGCAGAACTACCGCCAGAACAGCAGCCATGCGCGGGGCGCATCGCCGTCGGCCGCAACGCCGCTGCGAAGCGGTAACCCCAAATTACGAGGGCACTTTCACCGTCACCCAGTTGGACCAGATTTTTGGATGCGCCAGTTCAACCCGCAAGTGGTACACACCCGCAAGGCTCATATCGTACTGGCAACTCAAGTTAATCGGCACCGCGTATTTGTACGCCACACCCGGCTTGAGCGTGTAAAGCTTCGCACGCAGCTTTTTCGGCGGATGCTTCACGAGCCACCTGCCGTAGGCGGTAAGCGGCGTCGGCATCTTCCGAATGTACGACACCTCATGCGGTTTAGGAAGCTTCGCCACCACGTACTCGCCGGTGATACTCGGTCCGGTGGCCTGGACGGCCCTGAAATCCAATTGCGGATCGCCTGCGAGACGCTGCGCCATCGGCCGGCGACTGTTGTATTCAAGAAAAACCCGCACTGTGATTGGGCCCGGACCTTTCACATCCGGATCGGCCAGCAAAATGGTAAGACCCGGTTCCGCCGGCGGGGCAATCCTTATTCCGAGTGCCCCAGACGGCGTCAGCGCTGCCGACGGCGGCTTGCGGTAGGGCGCCAAGACCGTGATTCTGGCCAGCTGGCTCATCACAGGCGGTAGCCGCCTGCCAAAGCGGATCCTCGGCCCGGCCGCCACCACTCCGATGGCATCCAATAAATAACGGCGGCGTATTTGCAATGGGTGACCTTATATACCTTGGGCTCCCCTTCGACCAGGTATAGGCGGTGCAGCGTGGTAAGGACCAGCCAATACCTGCCGGGTAAGGTGAGATCGTAATAACGCCCCAGCGGAAGCGTTGCCCATGCGGTCGACCTGCCCGGCCCCAGCCAAAGGTGCGGATCGCTGGGAGCGATGAGCGGCGTGCTCAGCGGTGTGTGGCTCTCCTTCGCAAACTTCAGGCCCCTCCGGGATCGCGCCACACCGCCGGCTGGGCCGCGTGAGGCCCCCGCCAAGCTGAAGCTCAACTCGGGGAGCTCAAGTCCCCTGAAGCCGTTAAGCCGCAGAGGCAGGCGAGATTGGTTTGTCAGCTTGATCCTGACCGGGACCATAGTGCCGGAGACCATTTTCGCCGGTGGGGTTACGCTGAGCCCAGCGGCGATCATCGGGATGGCTGCTGCAATGGCTGCCGGGCGGAGTCGCCCACCGGCCCGAGCCGGGAATCGTAAAGGCACTCGCCAAGGGAGTCGCCCCGACCGTCGCAGGATTCGCAAGCTGTGCTGAGTGTCGCCCACGGACAACCTCACAACATTGCAGGCTCTGTTGCCGCTTGCACCAGCCGCCCACGCTATCACCACTGACGGTGAAGCCAATGCCCAATGGCCAAGCCATGAGCGAGCCAACGCGGCAGAGAGTCCAAACTGTCAAACACACCCTATGACGGCCCCCAGAACATGCTGAACCGTCACTATTATGGGAGTATACCCACGGCGCAAATAAACACACAAGCGAAAATTTCAAGGCGAATGGCGGCGCGGGGGGGGGAACCGGTCGCACGGAGGCACGCTTGCCACCGTTTCGGCGGGCGGATACCTTTATTGGAGGCAAGGGCATGCAAGTACGGCTTCGGGCCGCTTGATGCTGAGCCGCAACTCTTTATTTTTGGGGGGTATCGCTATGCAGAAGAAATTAATTGCGGAGTTTCTCGGTACATTCTGGCTGGTTTTTGGTGGCTGCGGCGCCGCGCTCATTTCAGCAGCCTATCCGCACTTGGGGATCGGATTTGCCGGAGTCGCTCTGGCATTTGGACTTACCGTACTCACCGGTATTTATACCGTGGGGTATATTTCCGGCGGCCACTTTAACCCGGCTATTACCATCGGGCTCTGGGTCGGCGGCCGCACCAAGGGAAGCGATGTTATCCCGTACATCATCACGCAGGTGATTGCGGCCATCGCGGCTGCCGGGGCGTTGTACGCCATCGCGAGCGGCAAACCAGGATTTGCAGTTGGGGGTTTTGCCTCGAACGGCTACGGCAGCCTCAGCCCGGGACATTACAGCATGCTGGCGGCATTAATCGGCGAAATTATCTGTACCTTCTTTTTCGTCAGCGTGGTGCTCGGCGCCACTTCGGCCAAAGCTCCGGCAGGATTTGCAGGCGTGGCCATCGGACTGTGTCTCACATTGATCCACCTGATTATGATCCCGGTGGACAATACCTCGGTCAATCCAGCCCGCAGCACGGGCCCGGCCCTGATTGCCGGTCATGCGTATCTGGGCCAACTGTGGCTCTTCTGGGTGGCTCCGATTGTCGGCGGCATTATTGCCGGTGCACTGGGACGCTGGCTTCACCCGTCAAGCTAACCGGGCTGCACAGAGGGAAATTTATTTCCTTGGTGTACGTGGCGGCGGCACGTGAACGCACCGACGACCGGCTAAGCGCCTGGCGATGTCGCGGGCTCACCTTGAGTGAGTTCGTCCAGATCTTCGACGTGGGGGCGGGAATAATTGCCGCGGACGACCCACCACGCACCGACGAGATTCCAGATAATCGGCAGAAAGCGGATCGCCTGTGTCAGGGCAAAGGCCTGGCTTGCGGTGTTGGTGCCGCGAGTGACAAAAAAGTGGAGGATGATCCAGTCCATCACGCCGATCCCCTGCGGCGGGAGAATCGGGATGCTGGCGGCGAGAACGGCCAGCGGAATATACGCCAGATAGTAGCCGAGCGGATCGTGCATACCGAATGCTTGACCGGCCAGAAATCCGGCAACCGGCAGTACCGCCTGTGAAATCACGCTCGCTACCAGAGCGACGGCGATGACACCGAGATGCCCCCGATAAGCGGCGAGCGTCCGGTCGGCATGTTTGAGAAACTCCGGCAATGGAAGTTTTTCGATCAAATAGTCCAGCCCCAATGCGCGGCGCATGCGGCGGGAGAAATAAACGACCGATCCGATGCCGGTAAGAACCAGCATCGCGCCGGTCAGCATCACCACGTGCAGCAGGACGGGATCGGCCCCCTTTGCGCCGGTATGTGGTGAGATCAACAGTTCCACCAGGGCCGCCGTGAAACCGACGATGATCAGTCCCACCAGCCCGATGACGCGGTCGAGGATGACGGTAATGGCGCTTTTGGTTTTCTGTCCGGTGATCCGGCCCGTATATACGATTTTTACAATATCTCCGCTGGTGGTTCCCGGCAGGAAGGTGGAATAGAACTGCCCGAGAAACGTCAGCGTCAGGCAGCGACCGTAGGTGAGATTAAGCTGACAGACGTGCAGGAGCCGCTGCCAGCGCCAGGCCGTGATTAAGAACGGAATGCCCAGCAGGGCAAAGGCGAGCACCAGCGGCAGCGGTTTGCTGTGGGTCAGGAGGCTGAGAAACCCAAGTTCCACCACCGGCTTGCCGCGTGATTGCACCAGATAATCGGCCGGAAGACCGAGCGTGGGCGGAAAATCAATGGGAGGATGCGTGGCCCAGGCCCGAATGGTTTTTCCGTCGGGCAGGCGGACGGTGATCGGCTTGCGGCGGAAGTCCAGCACGTAGACATGACGATGCACCGCCACCACGCTCATGGGCGTCGCCTTGGTGAGGATCACGTTCCGAATGTTGACGCCGGCGGCGATGGTGACACGGTCGCTCCAGTGGATGTGCGAGATGACATACCACAGACCGACAATGGCAATGACCCATTTAATAATGGAAAGCACCACTCGGCGCACCGGATGGCGATGATGATGCGGATGATCGTCCGGCGTCGGGGTCATTTATATCCCCAGATCGTGACGGGTGAGGATGGATTCAAACCGGTAACCGGCCGCTTCGATATTTTCCCGCGCCCCTTCCTGCCGATCGATGACGGCCACGATGCGATCTATGGTGGCACCGGCTGCGGTGATAACCTTGGCGGCCTCGAGCACCTGCCCGCCGGTGGTGGCGATATCTTCAACCAGCAGCACACCATCGCCGGCGTTCAGGGCCCCTTCGATCATTTTGCCGGTGCCGTAATCTTTTTTTGCGTTTCGCACAATGAAGAACGGAAGCTTGGCGGCCAGCGACGCGGCGGCAGCCAGTGCGACTCCGCCGAGTTCGGCGCCGGCAATGCGGGCGACGTTCGGACTGCGGCGACCGGCCATCAGGGCGCCGAGCGATTCGAGAATGTCCGGCTGGGTTTCAAACAGGTATTTATCCAGATAATATTTGGATTTGCGGCCTGACCGGAGCGTAAAATCTCCCTCCAGATAGGCGACTTGTTTAATTCTTGCCGCGAGCTGAGCCTCCGTGAGCATAAATTCACATTCTCCTTAACGTATTTCCTGCTGAAGATTCATCCGGACTCCCGTCCGGTCATATTAACTCAATACCGCTTTTATACCCGCTGCCGGGAACTTCCGAACGGCGTTGTCAGTCGGCGGTCAGTGCCCCCACACCATACTGGCGGATTTTATTGTAGCGCTGATCCAGAAGCTGCGGAATCGGAACACTCTTGAGTTCGCGGAGCGAGCGTTCAATATAGCGTTCCAGCGCATCGGCGGCAGCCCGCGGATTGCGATGGGCACCACCGAGCGGTTCGCGGATGACGTCATCAATGACGCCAAGCTCCCGCAGATGATTGCTGGTTAATTTGAGCGCCTCCGCCGCTTCGGGTGCATTGGCCGATCCCTTCCAAAGGATTCCGCTGCATCCTTCCGGTGAAATGACGCTGTACCAGGCGTACTGCATCATGGCCAGTCGATCCCCCACCCCGATGCCCAGCGCCCCGCCTGAGGCGCCCTCACCAATCACGATGCAGATGATGGGCGTCGGAAGCACCGACATCTCGCGAAGATTCACGGCAATGGCCTCGGCGACACCGCGCTCTTCCGAACCCAGACCGGGATACGCACCCGGCGTATCGATCAGGCACACCACCGGCAAGCCGAATTTAGCGGCAAACTGCATCTTCAGCAGGGCCTTGCGATACCCTTCGGGGTGGGCACAGC
>JAJZNY010000361.1 GCA_021852245.1 Planctomycetota bacterium
GCTTTCGATGTTTATTTTTATCCCGGCGACGGCACTGGGTACGCTTCTGCTCTGGCCCGCCCGTCCCTATTTGATGCAACTTCCCACACCTATGCCCGGAATCTATTTTCTCGCGTTTTCAGCCGCAGCTGGACTTCCTTCCCTCGGTTTGCTGACGATGCTTATTGGGGCGCTGCACCTGCTCGCATACGCTCCGCTGGTGCTTTTGCTGGGCGGCACGATCGCCGGCTATGCCACCCTGAGCACCCATCTTAAATCTCTGCACTATGCAAACATCCGGAAACCCGTCGATGCCCGCTGGCTGCTTTTTGCTGCCGCCATCGCAATCCCCGTTGCCGTGCTTCTCACCGCCGCCTGTTTTCCCGCCGGAACCCTCTGGCACACCGAGGGCAAAGGGTACGACGTACTGGAATATCACCTGCAATTACCCAGGCAATTTGTGTCGTCAAGCAGTATTGCCCCGGTGCGTGGAAATATTTATTCCTATCTGCCGCTGAATATCGAGATGCTCTTTACCCTGATGGCGAGTCTGGTAAAAATATTACCCGGCTGGGGAGGCTTGTACAGCCTGATTTATGGTTCGCAGCTGCTGATGGTTGGCGTGACGGGCGTAACCGCCATCGCAGTCGGGCTGGCGCCGCTGCCGCTTTCGTGGCGCGGCCGTGCCATCGCCATGCTTCTTTTCCTCTCCACGCCCTGGGTCATTGTCATCGGCTCTCTCGCGTACAACGATCCCGCCGTCCTTCTCATCGCCGCTGTCGCATTGCCACTCGCGATTGTCGGCGAAAGCCGCCAGGTCTTCTGGCTGCTCGGTCTGCTGCTGGGGCTGGCCGTCGGCGTCAAAATGACGGCCGGAATTTCGATTGCCCTGCCGGTGGCGGCCATCTGGATTGCGCGGCGTCGTTGGCGAGATTTATTGCTGGTTGTCCTGATCTCCACCGTTCTCTATTCGCCTTGGATGGTACGGTCGATGATCGCCAGCCACACCCGCCAATCCATCGGCAATCCCATTTTTCCGCTCTTTGCGCACACGTTGGGGATGGATCATTGGAGCAAAAATCTCGCCGCCCGGTTTGATCGTGGACATACGGCGCCGCTGCGCGATGCAGGTATCGTCGGCCACCTGCACGCCATGGCCGATCAGTGGTTCCTCGACCGGCAGTTTGGCGCGGGATTTGCCGCCATGGCCGATGCGCTGGTCCGACACCCCGGATATCCCGGCCCGAAAACCCCATGGGTTCTCCGGTTCGGCATCATCTGGATAGCGATATTTGTCGCTTCCGCAGTTGCACTTGCCACCGGTCCGGAGGCGTGGCTTTTATTCTTAGCAGGCGTGGTGCAGCTTATTTCCTGGCTTCTCTTCACCCAGATTCAGGCTCGCTTTCTCGTTCCCCTGATCGTCCCGTGCGTTTGGCTCACCGGCATGTCCATGCGAGCGATACCCAAAATAGCGGTGGTTTTGGTGGTGGGGCTGATGTTCCAGCTCAGCTTTTTGCTTGTGCTGCTGCGTTCGGAGAATGGTACCTTTCTGGGGGGTGCATATAGTCAGGTGATCGGTCGTTATTTTCAGTTACCCGAGATGTGGCTCATATCACGCCATCCGCAGCGAATCCTCGCACCTTATGATCTCTCGAGTCCCGATTCTCGAATTTATCTGGAGGGGTTTGATGCTCCCCTCTATGTTCATGGCCACATCATTTACAACACGGTCTTTAATCGGAATCGATTGGCAAGATACTTTGCGGCCCATGGCGCTGCGGCTACCGTTAAGTGGCTGCAGAAGCATCATGTGCGGCTCGTCGTCTTTGACTGGTCGGAAATTGAGCGATTGGGCCGCACCTATGGCTTCAATCGCGTAGTGACGCCAAAAATGGCCGAGGCGTTGCTGCTGGCCGGATTGCGCCCGCTACCGGCAAAACTCGCGCCGGCGATGAGTATTTTTGTTGTGCCCCGACGTGTGAGCAGTCATTAACCTGTAATAGTTCGACCGCGTGAATCTTGCGCCCGGACGACCGGCGAGAGCATGATGCGGCTGAACCGGCGTGATTTCCCATGTTTTAATGCGAAGAACAATGCATAGGTGGTACCGCACGGTCGTTATGGAATTGCCGTCGGATGGAACAGCCGAAGTATTAAATATGCGGGAATAACACGCTGGTATTGTGCACCGGCGATGAGCTTTTCATGATGCGGAAGGTTTTATTGTCGGCGCCGGTGATTTCATTTCGCATGGTGTCGATCCACGCCAGGCGCTGATCTGCTCGCCCAGCGTATTGGCACTATTGACGAGATGCACAATCTGAATACGTATGGAATCCTGGAGTAATTCCGTCGGCGGATGGATGGATTGAAACGTGCGGAGCAATTGCGCAGTTTCCACCGGCGCCGATGCAGTTTCCTCGTTGGAGAGATGGGTTAAAAACTGATCAAGGGCGGTGAAGAATGGTCGGCAGTAGGTTATCAGTTTGCGCCGTGGCGCGGTAACATCTATGGCCTCCATGGCTGCCGCTGCGTTGTAGAGCCGAAGCGAACTGGCCAACACTCCGCTGAGTAGCCGCATGGTGTGAGGATCGGCGGACATCTCTCCCATGAGGCGGCCGACGGATGCCTCCAGACTTGTGCGAGCCAGTTGTGCCTTGCGTCGCGAGATCGGGGGCGATTCCGTTTTCGGTAGCGTATCATCGAACCGGTGCAGGACACTCAGAAGATATTCTCGATGCGTGCGTAGCAGCGACTCGATATGGCGGCCGACCTGCCGCTGTTCCCGCGTCGGCCACAGGCAGTAGGCCGCAATGGCGATACCTCCGCCGATGAGCGTACATAGTGCCCGCGCGTTGATCAGGTGCATGATATTTTCGCCCCCTTGTGCGAGCAGAATCACGATGAGCCCACTTATGAAGACGGCAAAGAGACCATAATTCATGGGTCCGAAGTATCTCAGCAGCAGCATCAATATCCCCACCAGTAATATAGGAATACCTATAAAAGCCGGGGCCAGTGCGTATAACCATGTGAGCAGAATAAGACCGATCATCGTGCCGGCGATTCGCAGCAAACCACGGCTGATCGTTGCGCTGAAGTCCGGCTTGAGCACCAACCCCACCGTCATGGGTATCCAGTACCCATTGGCCGTCCGGAACACATGGGAGGCGAACATGGCCGCAATCAGGCAGGCAGCCATCCGGACGGCATGTCGAAACGCTGGTGAATGGAAATTCAGATTAACGCCGATCAGGGCAAGGCTCGCGGAGAGCCGGCGGTTGTACCGAGCCTCAGGCCGATCAGGATCGCGCCGACCGGAGCGCGCGGTCATCGCGTCTGCGGCGATATCGGCGATGATCCAGAGTTGCCGTGCAAGAATCGCGAGGCATTCCGTCAGATCGTCGAGGCGATCCGCCGCCCCGCAGTCGGCCATCTCGCGTGCAATGCTCTCTTGATTGAACATATATATTCCTGCCGGCACCGGTGCACGACTCGTCGCCCGGCGATTTCCGGTGAGAATCCCGACAACCCCCATCAGTTGCTGATGGATCGCATCTTGAACCTCAAGAATCGATTTGCACCCCGCCGCTTGCGGCGGCAGTCCATTGGTGATCTCCCGCAACCGCATCAGTTGTATTGCCACGCGCTCGCCCTGCGTCACAAGCGATCGAATACGCTGGCCTTGAATTGAAAAATCGTCATCGAGCGCCGCGGGGTTGTCGATGGACGGCGGTGGTTGCGATAACGAATTTCGGGCCAAAGTGCTCTCACCGTCGGCGGTGGGCCGTATCCAGTCGGCAAGGTCGGAAAAATAAGTCGCAAGCATCTGTCGCTGCGGCGCGTAGGGATTAAACGGCATCATCAGCAGGGAACAGGCGGTCTGAATCAGTCCGCCGAACAAGCCCGAGAGTGCCAGCGTCCACGCGGCATCCCACGTCACGCTTCGGGCGGAAAAGACCGTTATGGTGACAATGGCCGCAAGGCCGATGTCGCCGGCCTCCGCCCCAAGACAGACGGCAAGCGCCGATGTAAAACCCACCAGCGCCGTTATTGCCATAGCAACCGGCCAGATATCCGCGACCTGAGTACCGACGAGGATCATCGCAGCAACGCAGGCCGACGCTGCCAACAGATGTTCCGCCCTGCGTCGGTAGGGCAGCGCACTGTCAGAGAAGCTGGTCATCAGGGCGCCGATGCTCAGGCCCACGGCGATTAAATGATGATTCACCATAAGACCGACGGCCAGTGCGACCGCCACCCCGACTGCATTGCGGACCGCCATCGGGCCGTTTCGCTTCCGCATATCCAGATGCAGCAGAGCTGCCAGAAAACCCTGCGGCGCGACGCTGCTTGCGGCAGGCGTGTGTTTCGAAAGTTTCGGCTCAGTGAGCTTCATTTCCATACGGTATTAAAATAGCCGATTTGGCTGAGGTACACGCGGATACTTGCATACGGGCAAAACCGCGGGCAGAATAGGGTTATCGGAATGGCCTGGGTTTCTGCGATGACGAAGCGAAACGGCGGGCGCAGTGCCGACGTGCGGATGGGAAACATTCATCGGCCCGGACGGCGGAATCTGAATGTTACGGAGTGTGCGGCGTGTCGCAGGCAGCCCCTTTTTCCGGCCTCTCGTGCAATGTGCTCGTGCTCAATCGTCTTTACATGGCGATTCGAGTGGTGAGTGCGGCACGGGCGTTTTCTCTGCTCTCACGCAGCCGGGCAGAGGTTATCTCCGTCGAAAATGGTTCCTATTTCAATTACAATATTGAATCATGGATTGAAATATCGCAGCTCAAAGCTCAGTTTGAGCGTGAGACTCACGATTTTGTCCGGACGGTCCGCTGTGAAATTGCTGTGCCGCGGATTATTCGCCTGCTGGGTTATGATCGCCTTCCCAAGCAGGATGTGAAACTGAATCGACGAAACATCTACGCCCGCGACAGCGGAACCTGCCAGTATTGCGGCAAACGTTTTCCGTCAAGCGAATTATCGCTTGATCACGTGGTGCCGCGCTCGTTGGGTGGCAAAACCACCTGGGAAAATCTGGTATGCGCCTGCGTTTACTGCAATGCGAAAAAAGGCGGCCGCACCCCCCATCAAGCCCACATGCATCTGCTTCGCCCGCCGGTTAAGCCCAAGCGAAATCCGGTTATCAATGTCCGACTTGGCTCGGATCGCTATTCGTCATGGCAGCATTTCCTGGATCATGCTTACTGGAGTGTGGAACTCAAGTAATTCTGCCGCGCCACGCAATGGATTTCCCGGTGAGATGGCACCAGAATGCGTACCACTCAATCGCCAGCAGATAGATAATCCCCACGGGATTTAGCAACGCTCCGGGAATGGATTGATCGAACTTTGCGGCGGCAATGAGCCTCACGGCGATCGTCATGAGGGTCGCAATCCCCGCCCAGAGACTGGCGGCGGAATCTCCGTTGATCAGCGAGGAAATCCACAGGATGACCGGCAGCACCTGTCCGCCGAAGAGCATCATCGTCGCGGGCAGTATTAATTTCGGTGATGCCAGCCCTTCCGTGGCATTTTTGGCCAGACCGCGGATCAGTTGCCCGCTCGATGAATACATGCGGCAGGATGCCAGGCGCGTACCGTCAAATATGTCGGTCATAATCCCGTGCTTTCGGAATGCCCGTGGTAAGGTGATTCCGTCGTGACGCGATGAGGTGATGGCTGAATGGCCCCCGACCGTAAAATAATCATCCTTTCTGGCGGCAAATATCTGGCCGCAACCGGCGGCGAGGGACGGCCTACTGCTGCGACGCATCTGCCAGATGGGTAAAAATCCGAGCAGCACCAGATGCATGAGCGGAATGACCAGTTGTTCGGAGAGACTTATCGTAATCTGGCGGGGGAACATGCTGACAAGTCCTGCCGGGCCGCCAGTGAGTTCCGCAGCCAGCGAGGCAAAAGCGTCCGGGGTCGGTTCAACATCCGCATCCATGAAGATCAGAATGTCGTGAGCGGCCAGTTGGGCCAGTTCCCAGCAGGCGTGCTGTTTGCCGCACCATCCGGTGGGGAGTTCGGACGCCTTGGCAAGCCGCACACGCGAATCGCGGCGCGAAATATCACTCACAATTTGCGCTGTGGCATCCGTCGAATGATCGTCGAGAACGATCACCTCCATGATAATATCTCTGCTCTGAAGGACGGCCTCAAGAGCGCGACCGATATGTGCAGCTTCATCGCGCGCCGGTATTAAGATCGATACGCTCGGCGATGAACCCGCCGGATGATGGCGAGGCGGATGAAAAAAACGCAGGTTCACAAGAAATGTGATGGTTGGTATGACGGCGAGAAAAAAGCACGCGATGGAAGCAAACAGCAGCATCAGAATGATTTCCCACCATGCGCGGCGGCAAACGGCTTGCCTCGGATAAGCGAACCGGTCCGTCGAATCAAATCATAAATTCCGCCGACCCCAGCGGTTCCATCCTGCAGAACTTCAAATTCCTCCCATCGCCGCTGCATGACTTTTTCAGCCAGCCGATCCATTTCCATCTCCAGCCGCCGGGCGAAGAACTCGGTCCAATCCGCGGGTGTGCGTGCGGATTCTTCCTTCATTTTGATCGGCGATCCGAACCGGACCGCAGCCTCTGCCGTGCGCTCCTCGCCAAATGTATATTCCACAGCCATGGGGATAAAGATAAGATCAGTACGAATTTCCGTCAGATGGCCAATTCCCCTCTTCATCGCCACCGGGCGACATCGCACATCCCGAAAACGTCCCTCCGGCGTGAGCCAGAGGATGGCGTCCGGCAGGGTAAAAATATACTCGCAGGCGGAAAGGAACTGTTTAGCTCCACGCCGCACATTGCGATCCACCGGAAAAAAGCCGAGTTTTTTCATCACACGGTACTGATTCAGTGCCGCTGCATCGATGGGAGCGAAATGGCGGCAGTGTGCATAGTGACGCGCAGCAATCAATGCCCCGATCAGCGGATCCCACCAGGAACTGTGATTGACAAAAATCACCGTCGGGCCTTCGAGCACAGGTGGAAGCCCGTCGCGATCGCACCGGACGGCATGAAAATGCCGCCGTACGTAACGCGGTATGTACCATGCCGCCAGCGATGCCAGCCGTGGGCTGTAAACCGGGGCACCGGGTAATGGACCCTGATTAATGTCGGCCAACGCTGCCTTCCTCACGTGATATCTTAGCCTGGAAGATGATTCAAGCGCTCTTCATCTCCGGTACCGGGCGTCCTGCCCCGCATCAACCATTCATAACCTGATGGATCAGTCGGTCGCGCAGATGTTCAGCCAGGTGTTTCGCCAAAACATGCCGGGCGATCCGGCGCCTTTCGAATGCATCGATGACCCACGCACAACCTGTCTTTTCATCAACCATTTCCACTGTGTTCGCCACGATCACATCTGCATGCGAAATCTGTCGGCTTTCTTCGGCGATCCGGATGAGTTCCTGTTCACTTACGTCCGCCTCGAGTTTGAATTTGTAAATCAAGCCCCCGTATCTCCAGTCGCGGCGCAATCGATCGATAATCTTGGGCGTTCGAATGCCGAGCACCGCTATTTTTTCATAATCAGATTTTATTTTGCCTCCGGTAATTTCTTCCACTACCCAACGGTGTCGGCCGGGAACGGCATCCGCTTCCGGAACCTCTTCGGCGATGACGCGCACCACCCTGATCGGCTTGTAATCACCAACCGCAGCGGTCATGAAGATTGCCGCAGGACCCGATTTCACCAGCACCTCAAGTTGCGCGGCGAGATCGTCGCCCGTCATAAAGCGGCGTATTTCAAGATGAGCTGCGGCGGCTGGCGTCAACTTGGTTGGCTCCTTCGCGGAGCGTGCCAGCAGCAAAGTGACCCGCGCAAATTCGCATACGGCCAGAGCAATCGCGATACCGGTTTGCCCCGTAAAGAGGTTTCCCCAGCAGCGCACGGCATCAATCGGTTCGCTCGTTCCACCGGCGGTGATAATCACATGCGGCAAATGATTCATACGGACATTTTAACCCTTATTCTCAACTTATCATGAGGCCGGATGGATCGATAGTCAGGGGATGATCGCAGACGGCCATCACACATGGGCCAGCAAAATCGCGGTGATACCGAGGATTCCGAAGACCAGCCCCACGATCCCATTAATGGTCATAAAGGCGATGTTGACACGCGAGAGATCATCGGATTTGACCAGTGACTGCTCGGTGATCAGAAGTGCGGCCACCGCTACCCACCCGATCCAATACGTAATGCCAAGTTGCAGCCCGCCTCCCAGGGCCAGTCCGAACGCGGCCAATGCGAAAAGGGTGCAGGCATGGCAGAGGCGAGAAACAACAAGCCCGACGCGCGGACCAAAACGAGCGGGGAGTGAATAAAGCTTATCGCGCCGATCCACCTCAATATCCTGCATGGCATAGATCAGATCAAAACCCGCCGTCCATGTCATCACCGCAACGGCCAACCAGATGATCTGGACGGTCAACACCGGCCCGTGCGGTGGCGAGAGCGCAATCCACGCACTCATCGGAGCCAGCCCCAGCGAGGTGCCGATCACAAAGTGGCATAACCACGTGAATCGCTTGGTGTAGCTGTAAAACGCGATGAAGCCAAGCACCGGAATCGCCAGCACCGCAGGCCAGGGATTGCGGTATGCCGCCCAAAATCCCAGCGTGAAAAGAATGAACAGCGCCCCTGAAATCGCCAGCGCCGCCATCATCCAACGGACCGACAGTGCGCCGGTCACACTGGGGCGATTGCGTGTGCGCGGGTTGAGAATATCAAATTTCCGATCCACAATCCGGTTAAACGTCATGGCGAAGGTGCGGGCGCTGACCATCGCTCCAATAATCAGCGATATCGCGCGGATTCCCGGCATCCCATGCCCATTCTCCCGTACGGCCAGAAACATCGCCACCAGGGCGAACGGCATTGCGAAGATGGAATGTGAAAATTTAATTAAATCTAGAAATGTCCGAAGCCGCGACATCACAGGGACTGCGGAAGGCTGGACGGCAGACGCGGTTGTGTCCATGGGAGTTCGACTCATCAGGCGCCTGCCCCGCGCCAGCGGATGTTCCATGAATGTTCGACGCCCAGCAGGTCCAATACCCGTCCGGCCGTCATCGTCACCAGATCGTCAATGCTCTGCGGACGCAGGTAAAATCCCGGACTCGCCGGACAGACAATTCCGCCCGCTTCGGTCACCTGAACCATATTCCGCAGCTCAATCAGACTGACAGGCATCTCGCGGTGAAGCAGGATGAGCGGGCGGCGTTCTTTGAGCGTCACCTGAGCGGCACGCGAGATCAGATTATCGCCCAAGCCGTGAGCGATCTGGGCCAGGCGGCTGCTGGAGCATGGAGCTACGACCATACCGGCATGGCGATACGATCCCGATGCAATACAAGCGCCCACATCGTTGTAAGGCAATACCGAAATATCATGCGGAAGAGAAGCGCCGAGAATGGATTCCGGATCGGGTTGTTCCACGCCCAGCTCATCATGCAAAAGGCGCCGCCCGGCCGGCGAAATGATCAGATGCACCCGCCTGTGAGCCTCTGCAAGCCCCAGCAGAATTTTCCGGGCGTACGGTGCACCGGACGCACCGGTGATGGCCAGAATGATCGGAGCCTCATCGCTCATGATATATCGTCCTGTCTAAAGCTGGTCGTCCAATGCAAATTCATCCGTCAGTTGCGTATCGATAAGCCCATGTTCATTGAACCATTCATAAATTTCCGGATGGCATAAAAAATCATCGCCATATCGGATACGGAGTTCCTGCGAATAATCGTGTCCGCCGCAATCACGCAGATGATCCAGCAGTGTCATGGCTGCAAAAAACCAGCTCGGTTTGGTGCGCTCCGGCAGACGTGCCGAATAGACCGCAATATTCTCCT
>JAJZNY010000217.1 GCA_021852245.1 Planctomycetota bacterium
ATAACATGAGGCATAGTGCCGAAAACTCCTGAACATTCAATCATTCAGCCGCTGCATCTCGGCCGCCATCATGCCGCAGCGATGTAGGGGGCAATGCTCACGGCGACGGTTCCTATTCGCCAAGCCCCTTATCGGACACTTGGCGCGCCAAAACACCGAGCCACGCATTATAATTTACCGGGTCAGGTATGCAACTACGCTTCCATTCCAATGGATACCCATGCAGGGCACTGCCTTAGAGCCGGGCATTCAGGCCCGCGAGCGGCCATTTTGCGCGGAATCCTCTTGGCGCCCCACATCACAATGCCCGAAAAACAAGACGTCGGTCCAATCGCCATAACACGGGCGGGGATATCTTTCACCCGTCGAAATGCCTTTTTATCATGGTCGACATCGTCCTCAGTCTTACCTTCGGCCGCCCCGCACGGAAAAAAGCTGCTCCAGACCCGGCCCGCCATGCAATCGGGTTCTTGACATACTGCCGCTGCTTACCTAATGTTCGAAACGGCGAAGAGGTAGCGTATGATGAAGCCCATCTTGATTGCAGTACCTGTGTTTAACGAGGAGAAACACCTCGCCAAAGTACTGCGCGAAATCCGGGCCGTTTCACGACGCCGCGCCGACATCTTGGTGGTCGACGACGGCTCCACTGATCGTACCGCTGAAATTCTGCATCACCACGGCCACGTTGCCCACCTGAATCACGACCGGAATCTCGGTTACGGTGCCAGCCTGATTGACGCCTTTAACTGGGCGGCGCGGCGGCAATACTCATGGGTCATCACCATGGACTGTGACGAACAGCATGAGCCGGCCCGACTTCATGATTTCTTTTCCGCCATTGATGCCGATGACGCCGACATTATCAGCGGCTCCCGCTACATGAATGCTGCATTGATGCATGATCTTCCCCCGGCCGACCGGAGGCGCATCAACATGCTTTTGACCGATGTTGTAAACCGTAATCTGTATCTGGATTTAACCGACACCTTCTGCGGGTACAAAGCCCATCGTGTCAATGCTGTACGCCGGCTTAAACTCACCGAACCCGGCTATGCGTTTCCCATGCAGTTCTGGGTTCTCTGCGCACGGGCGGGATTGGCGATCCGCGAATTGCCTGTGGACCTGATCTACAACGACCCGAATCGGCATTTCGGCGGCCAGTTGGATAATCCCGATTTGCGCCTTCGGCATTATCTCAATGTCTTCTTCACCGCCCTGAACCAGACCGCGCCGCACGCGGCCATGGCCGCCGCGTGTTGAATGATATCGGCGATTGCAGGATCATAATCCAACGATGACTGATCGCACCGCCGAATCCGCCCTCCAGTCTGAGCCTCGGCCGTTTCACCCGCGAAGCGAAGCTATTTTTATCCCGCGTCGCCATGGCGAAATTCTCATAGAGCCATCCGTAGCGGAAGCCGTCGAGTATCTTAACTCGCCCACCTTGCGTGGCACCCCGTTGCCACCGTGGCGTTACATCACCGAAAGGGCGCATGCCGATCTGGAACAGTACCTGAATTTGGACGGCGCAGGTGAGGCCGATCCGCCCGAGCCCGCGCGTGGCATGGCGGAAACCGCAAAACGGCCGTGGATCATCACCGGCCATCAGGTGGAGTTTTATCACGCCGGTGTCTGGGCGAAGGTTTTATTGGCGGATCATCTCGCCGCCCTTGCAGGTGGAACGGCCGTTGACATTCTTGTCGATCACGACACGGTGGATCATCTTGGACTGGCGCTGCCGCAGCGCGACGAACGTGCCCAGTGGAAAAAACAATGGCATCTCTGGGCTGATGCCAATGCCGTCGCCGCCGACGGATTGTCCGCTCCGGATTCCCGCATGGCAGAATCCTGGAGTCGGGAAATGATCCGCGTCGCCACTGAGAGCGGAGTGATCGAAACCGACGCCCTGCGCTATTTTCTCGATGCATTGCGCGAGTCGCGGGCGTCCGAATATGTCCCGTGGATCGGCTTGGCCAGGCGCACATTTGAAAAAAAGTTCGGTCTGCGGGTGCACCATGTTCGCAGCAGCGTGCTGTGTCAAAGCCCTGCGTGGTCGGCATTTGTTGGGCTATGGATTAAAAATGCCACACGCTGGACGGAGATATACAATCAGGCCCTCGCCGATTACCGGCGGCGCTATCGTATTAAATCGCCATCGCGGCCCATGCCCCCGCTCGCCGTCTCAGACCACGCCATCGAATTGCCGTTCTGGATTTATCACCGCGGTCGACCGCGGGAACGCCTTGTCGTTAAACGCGGCGATCATGCTACCATCATTCGACCCGACGGCCCTCTGCAACTGCCGGATATGGATGAGGGCGGCGCTCAGGCGCCAACGTGGCAGCGCGTGCTTGATGAACATCAACTCTGCATTCGGCCCCGGGCCCTTACGCTGACACTTTATGTTCGGACGTTTCTGGCGAATTTATTCATTCACGGTATCGGCGGGGCGATGTACGACGAAATGACCGATCAAATCGCCGCGAAAATCGGCATGCCGATCGGGGGATTCATGTGTGCGTCGGCCGGGTGGCTGCTGCCCGGCGGCCACGGCGAGCACGCGGCGCAGGAGAGCTTGGTGGAGTTGAAAAGCCGCCGGCATCATCTTCGGCACAATCCACAATTAATATATCGGCATATGTCCCCCTCGCCCGAGGTCGTGCATCTTCTCGCGGAGCGAGAACTCCTGATCGCAGACTTGGCGCGGCGGCCCGGCCGGCGCGATCCCGCCATCATCGCCCGGCGGCGGGAGCAGTTTCGGCGGCTTGGAGCCATCAACGCCCGGTGTGTGGCGATGTCCGGCGAACTGGAAAAACTTGACGAGACGCTGGCACGCACCGAGTCGGCGCTGCGGCAGGAACGAGTTCTCGGCGATCGCGAATACTTTTTCGCCCTGCATGGGTGGGAATCACTCCGCCAGCTTCAGCATCGCATTAAAACACGGTAACGCCCTGCCTCGCACCTTCCGGGGCCGTATTACCGCAGCCGTCGGCAATTTCATGCCCGGATGAAAAGCTCAGCCATAAAGTTCCCCATACGATCCACCTGGTTTGCCATCGCAGCAGCCCGCGCGTTATATTCTCGGCGGGAGCTGAGAGTTTGGGGCCTTATGGTCGCGACCAATGAAATATTCATAAGCACTCGCCGGGCGCACTGCCGCCTGGGCTTTCACGATCGTTTCGCCGTGGGCCGAATCGCCTTCGCCATCGCGCTGGTGCCGCTGTTAGGTGGTGCGGCGAGGGTGGTCGGACACTCGGTTTCCACCAGTGCTGCCGCAAAACGTGAGGCCCGTGCCGCTGTCGAGGCGGGCGTTGGGCCGACCGCCGGCCGGATACAGGGCTTTGTAAAATCGATCAGGATTCACTTATCCGACGGCCTTTCTCTGGATTATGACCTCAAATGCCCATGGCCACGTGGGGTGCCCGAGCCGTTCGGCCCAGGCGCAGCGTGGGAATCGGGAAGCCATATCGTAGCCTGCACAGCGAAACATATCGTTCAATGGACGCTTACTCAAGGGACCGAGAGACCGGTTCCAAAGCGGGTGTCGGGCCGCCTGTCAGCCGGAAGAAACCTGGGGCTGGCGCGTGTTGCGGGGGCGGTTGTGGTCATTCGCTCCCGGCGAGCGGACTCGACCCGCTCCGATGGCGTTGAACTTGAGGCCCTACACCCGGCGAAGTCGGGCCGACGGGCCCTGCTTTTTCGTTTCCCCGCGTCGCAATCGGCGCACGCCGTGGCATCGGTCATCGTCGGCGGCGGGCTGGGCGACTGGGTAGTGCCCACTTCATGGCCTGCTGAGTGGGGCGGCAAGATAACCGCGTACCGTGTGAAGGGTCGTGCGCAATCAGTTGTGTTGGGGATCGCGCATGAACCCCGCATCGCGGCCTTTGCGGCCCACGATGGCGCCGGCTTCGGCTGGGTAACGGGAGGGCATTGGGTGCACTTGGCCCTGCTCCGCCGAACCCGCTGGTTGCACCGGCGCATCCACCTTTTCGGACCGCCGATGGTGTACGGGGCGATGTCTCCTTCCGCCCGGCGCGTCGCGCTTATCGGATTCGGCCCTCCCACGATGATTGGAAACGGAATTTCGGTTATTCAAGCTGCCGTGCGGCGGCCGAGGCGTGAGCAAATATTAAGATTGTGGGGTGTCGGCGAAGGCCGGCAGGCGCCGGCATGTGCGCCCGTGTACTCAGGTAATGGCCGCTGGCTGGCCGTCGCGACTTTCCACAACGGTCAAACGTCGGGAGCCCAGGTGCTGGTGATCTCAACGAAAACTTTTCGCGTCTGCGGCGTAGTCGGTCTGACCGGTGAGGCTCCAATCTCCCTTGCTTTTTCACGCCATTCAGCCAGGTTGGCGATTGAGTGCTGGTACCGGATTTTGTTGGTGGGGCTGCCGCCTCACTCCTCCGCGGGATCACCACGGGAATGTCGCGACTCGGGCCTGAACCCGGTGTGGCAGCAGCCTGCCACGATCCCCCTCAGTCGGCGAAGCCGCCGGAAACCCAATGCCCAATAGCCCGACGGACCATTCCCATGTGGAACTGATGCCGGGTCTCCACGCGGTCGGCGAATCAGGGTGCTTTTCCCATTTTCCGCGAGGTGCGAACGCCTGCGCAAAACGCATGAAGTAAACATTTGCAGATATGCCGCCCCTCGCGTAAAACAATGTTTTTGATGGTGCGAAAAGTTCGCGTAAATATCTTGGAGTAATGGACGAATGATGAAGCGTGCAAAATTAACAATTGTCGGCGCCGGAAATGTCGGGGCCACGACGGCGCATTGGGCAGCGGCAAAAGAACTGGCCGATATCGTGCTGGTTGATATACCCGCTTTGGATGGTGTCCCGCAGGGAAAGGCGCTGGACCTCTCCCAGGCGGCTCCGGTCGAAGGGTTCGATGTCGGAATTTCGGGTGCGACGGCCTATGAGGCATCCGCCGAAAGCGACATCGTGGTGATCACCGCCGGACTGGCGCGAAAGCCGGGCATGAGCCGTGATGATCTGCTCGCGAAAAACGCTGAAATCGTCAAGGCCGTGACCGAGCAGGTCGCTCGCACATCGCCCAACGCGATTCTTATTGTTGTTTCCAATCCTCTCGATGCCATGGTGTACGTCGCCCATAAGGTCAGCGGGTTTCCGCCTCATCGGGTCATCGGGATGGCGGGCGTTCTGGATACGGCGCGCTATCGGGCCTTTATCGCGGCCGAATTGGGTGTCAGCGTTGAAGATATTCAGGCCCTGCTGATGGGCGGCCATGGAGACGACATGGTACCCCTGCCGCGCTACACCAGTGTCGGGGGCATACCACTGCCGGAACTTCTGCCTGCGGAAAAAATTGACGCCATCGTCAAACGCACGCGCAATGGCGGAGCGGAAATCGTCGGCCTTTTGAAGACCGGTTCCGCCTACTACGCCCCGTCCGCCGCCGTGGTGCAAATGGCCGAGGCGATCATCCGGGATAAAAAGCGTATTCTGCCCTGCGCCGCCCACTGCGATAAGGAATATGGAGTCGGCGGATATTTTGTCGGCGTGCCCGTCAAACTGGGCAGTCGGGGTGTCGAAAAGATTATCGAGGTTAAGCTGACCGCCGAAGAGCGGGAGCTTTTTGACCGCTCGGTGGAGCATGTGCGGCAGTTGATTAAGTCAATCCGCATCTGACACCCGAAAGAGCCGACACCGGAAGATCGCTTTTCAAAAGGTGGACGATATGGCCGCATCTGGATCCGGGAGTGTTCCGGGACAGTTGTCGATGGCGTTTGCATCGGGAGTGGTTGGCGCCGGCGTTCTGGTTGTGGTGGCGCTCCTGATGGGGCGGTTCGGGATTTTTGCAGATTTGGGATGCCATCTCCATCCGTCAGCGAATCGTGAATATCTTTATTCACGGTTGGTTTGGGGTGGGATTTTCGGTTTGTTGTTTTGTCTGCCGATCATGTCGGGATCGGTATGGAAGCGCGGTTTCATTTTCGGTTTGGTTCCTGCGGCGGTTCAGTTGGTGGTGATTTTTCCGCTGCTGAACCACGCTCAGGTACTGGGACTTAATTACGGTTACACCACACCCATTTTTGTGGTGTTTCTTAATGCGATATGGGGGCTCACGTCGGCGGGCTGGTTGAAGATGATCGGCGGCTGACTTTAATGATGGGATGTTTAACCTCCTGCGGAGCAACGATCCATGGATGAAAAATCAAAAAAAGGTTCGATGACAGCCATTGTGGTCGCGGTATTTACGGCCGCGCTGGCCGGTCTGCTCTTCGGCTACGATACGGGCGTAGCATCGGGTATTCAAAAATACCTCCAGACTTATTTTCACCTCAGTGCGGGGGGGCTGGGCTTTGTCATCGCCTGCCTGGATCTCGGGGCCATAGCCGGTGCCGCCTTGGCCGGAACGCTGGCCGATAAGTACGGTCGAAAATCTGTCCTGCTGGTTTGCGCCGTCCTCTTTGCCGTCTCAGGGATTCTCTCCGCCATCCCGAATCAGGTTTGGGAATTGGTGGTGGCCCGAATTCTCGGCGGCTTTGCCATCGGCGCATCCTCCATGGTCGCTCCGGTGTACATTGCGGAAATATCGCCTGAAAAACATCGTGGCAGATTGGGGTCGCTCTTCCAACTCGGCATCGTGGTGGGTATCGCCCTGGTCTATTGGGTTAATTACGCCATCGTCGTGCATGGTAATGCGCAGCACGCTCACGATATCGCCACGATGACGCATTCATCCGCCATGTTGGCCATTCACAAGAGTGCAAATTGGAACCAGCGCATCGGCTGGCGTCTGATGCTCGGGTCGGAAGTGCTTCCCGCACTCCTGTTCCTGGTACTTTTGTTGGGGATTAAGGAAAGTCCGCGTTGGCTGATCGTCAATAATCGCGAAGACCACGCACGCACGATCCTTCAGCGGCGCTTCGGAACCGAGCAGGCGGAAAAGGAAATTGTCGCGGTCAAGCAGGTCGCCAGCGAGGAGGAGGGGCGGCTTTCCGAACTCTTCAAGCCGCAGTATCGCCTTCCGCTGATCGTCGCCCTTTTTCTAGCCGTCTTTTCGCAGTTCAGTGGTATTAATTCCATCATCTATTACGCCCCGCGCGTCTTCGCCGCCGCGGGCATGCACACCAGCAATGCCTTCGGTGCTACGGCGCTCATCGGCATGGTGAACCTTCTGTTCACATTTATTGCCGTCGGATTTGTGGATAAAGCAGGCCGTAAGCTGCTTCTGGCCATCGGTACCGCCATTCAGGTGGTGTCGCTTGCTTCCGTTGCGCTGGTGTTCAAGCTTGCGCCGCGCGAGGCGCAGATCACCGTCCATCATCACGTCACATGGCAGGGCAGTATGTCCGCCGCTGCGTTTCATCGGCTCGCCGTCAGTCTCCACACTCACATTACCATGGCGCCGCACTTCGGCCAGACACAGGTACACATACTGCTCGTGAGCGTGCTGGTCTTTATTGCCGCCTTTGCCATGGCCATGGGGCCAATGCCGTGGATCATCATTTCAGAAATATTCCCCGCCCGTATCCGCGGCCGGGCCGCATCGGTTGGCGTACTGACCCTCTGGGCGGCGATTTTTGTGGTCGCACAGACATTCCCGGTGCTCAAAGAATATGCCGGGCTCACAACCACCTATATGCTGTATTCGATCTGCTCGCTGATCAGCTTCCTGTTCGTTATCTTCGTGTTGCCGGAAACCAAAGGACGCACGCTCGAGGAGATCGAACGGCACTGGCGTCACCGCTCGGCGCCGGTATGACGGCTCCCGACGCCGTATGAAAATTTCAATACCGTCCAAGATTGTGATACAACTGTACATAGGTCGGCATCAGGAAGTTGCGGTGCCGAAATTCGCTCACGATTCCGCTGATCCGCAGGATCGCCCGTGAATGAGCCTGCTTTTCCAGATCCTGCATCTGCTGTAATTGTGGCGAGGGCAGCAAAATGATCGGCGGATCGGGGGCATGCCGACCGTCGCTTAAAAATACAAACACCCACTGCCGCAGAATCGGATCGTAAAGCATCCGCCCCATTCGATTCCAGATGTACGTGCCCTGGGTCACGGCCGGGGCCCAGCGCTCGCCCGGGCGATTCATATTCTGCAGCGGCACTTTTACCATTTTTGCCGGTCGGATGATGACATGTTCCGACGCTGGCGCGCTGATCGAATGGCTCAGTAATTGGCTCAAAACCATCGATGCACTTTCACGGCTCGCCCGCCGACGGCTGATTTTCGTGTCGGACGCGTGCGCCCGCTCTCCAAACTGACTGGGGCGGTATATGTTGGGAGCAAGCAGCAGGTAGGCCCGATTGCCGAAAGTACTCACACGCCCGCTCACCACCAGCAGCGGGTGCTTTCGGGACATTGCAATAAGCTTTTCAAGCGTGAGATTGGGCAATGCCAGCAGTGGCGGACCTGCAGTGGGGCGCTGCGGCAGCAATCGAACATAAAAGGCACCGGGTTTGTAGTCGGCTACCTTCACCAGAATGCGGTTAAGTTCCTGATTGTTGCGGTAGGAAATGGTGGAGAGTTTACGGGGCGCCTTCGCGTCGACGGCCGCATGTGTGCTGTTTTCTCCCGGCCGAGTCGCGGCAGAGCTGACCGCCGCATCCACCGGGTTCGGCAGCAGGATTGGGAGCACGGCGATGGCTCCCGCCAGCATCCATATCCCACAATACTGTTGATCTTTGCGTTTCACCCGCACCAACTCCGGATCCAGTTCACACCGCTTTATCATACACCCATTGCATTTTAGATGCGAAGCCTAATAATGGGTTTCGTAGCCGATGACCGGCTTTGAATGGGACTGATGACTGAGGCAAAGACAACCGCCGACTTATACCCCGATGGCTCTCGACGCCGTCTGCAATACCTGTGCGCCGCGACCCTCTTGATCGGCATCGCTGCAATAGCCGGATGTACCCAATATCATTCGCACCCGCTTCAACTGCAGGCCACGTTGAATCACTATCAGCAGCGAAGCTTTCTAAGTCCTCCCATTGAATCTTACGCCCGGCGCTACGGCGGGCCGTCACCGAAGGATTTCCCGCATCGATGGACTCTCAATGAACTCAGCGTGGTCGCCTGGCATTGGAATCCAACCATTGCCGTGCTCCAGGCACGCTTTCGGCAGCAGAAGGGAATTGTGACGCAGGCCAGCCTGCCACCCAATCCCACCATCCAGTTCCGGCCGCGATATTCGGCCAAGGTGCTGGGTAATCCGTGGACCCTCGGATTCACATTTAATATTCCCATTGAGACCGCCGGAAAAATTCAGGACAAAGTGCGGCAGGAGCAGGCGATTCTCGCCGCCCGCGGATGGGATATCCTCAGCGCCGCCTGGCGCATTCGCGTATCCCTGCGTGCTGATATCATCGATTGGGAATATCGGCGCCGCATTGCGCGGCTTAAGCAGGAATTGGCACAACGAGAGAAATCGCTTTTGACATTGATCACCGCCCGTTTTGCCGGCGGTGCGATCGCCCGCACGCAGTTAGCTCGCATTGAATTGCAGAGCCAGCGGGCCCGGATTACCGCAGCGCAAGCGCTGGCAAAAAAAACAATTGGACTGGATCAGATTGCCACGCAGCTTCATATTCCGGCGGCGCGGCTGCGGCAGATAAAGGTGGTCAATGCGCCTCTGCGGTTCCTTCCCGCGCCGAAGCGCTTGAAGCTCTCCGAAAATCTCCGCCTTGCCATGGCAAACCGCCTTGATGTTTACGCCCTCATCTGCCGCTACGATGCCGCGCAGCAGAATCTCAAATATCAGATCGCCAAACAGTATCCCAACATCCATCTGGGCC
>JAJZNY010000126.1 GCA_021852245.1 Planctomycetota bacterium
GAATTGAATTGCACCAACGTCCCAATCGCGGTCTGGTCGCCACGCTTAATGAGGGGATAGGTCTGTGCCGCGGAGAATTTATCGCCCGAATGGATGCCGACGACATCTCTTTGCCTCTGAGGCTGGAAAAACAGCTCAACCACATGCGATCTCACCCGCGAACCGTAGCACTGGGTACCGCCATTGAATATCTTGGACCGCGCGGGCCGACCGGGGTAAATTCCCGGCAGCCCACTGATGCCGACGCCATACTCAGCCTGCTGCCCAGAAAGAATTGCATCTCGCATCCAACGGTCATGATGCGGAAATCATCCGTGCAAGCCGTCGGCGGCTACCGTGGCGTCTATCTACATGCTGAGGATTATGATTTGTGGCTGCAGCTGGCGGGGTGTGGAGATTTGGAAAATCTACCCGAGCCGTTGGTGCAATACCGTGTCCACAGCGATCAGATCAGCGCCCGCCATCTGCGAATTCAGGCACTTTCCATCGCAGCGGCGCGTCTGGGTACGAGGCCCGAATTATTATCTGCAGCCATCGGCGATCGGGCCATTCTCGAAAATGCGGCCGGTTATGTGTCTATGCTGATCCGGATCGGCGAAATCGACGCCGCCCGAGACATGCTGGCTCGCGATGAGCTTTTCAAACTCGCCACCATCACCCGGCGATCCGCAGCGCGACGCCGCATGCTGACCGCCCGCGTTTACTGGGCCACCCACCGTCCAGTTTCAGCCATCGCGGCGGCTGCGATGAGTACGCTACGGGACCCGGTACTGGCAGTTGAACTCATCGGTAGATTGTTAGGGTGAATATTGGCGGTGATGTCGCGTGCCTGCAACTTCGGTGCTTCACCATTTGTAAGTGACGAGTGACGGGCCGCTGTCGTGCCTGGTTCATCTTTCCATATTGAGCGGCCACCAAATCTGTGGTCTCTGGGCCTAAATCTTGCCGAAATCACCAAAGCCGCGTTGGTGGCCCGCAGTACGAATCAACCAATAACGCGGTGGTTCGTACGTCGCCTCCGCCGTGAACGGCGGTGAAAATTTTTCCGCCACCAAATCGTCACGGACAAGAAATGCGTTCACACCGTGTAGCTCGCAGCCAACCAAAGAGTATCCTTTCGATTTTCCCAAAAGTTCAAAGGCCTTGAGACTGGCTCCAAAATAAAAAGATCCTTGGTACCACCGGTGACTCTCGTAGCGAACTTTCCAATCAAGCCATGGCGGCATGGTCGCGTTATACTCCACAACGACGACTCGCGGTCGCACTGCTCCCAGCAGTGCCTTCAAAATGTAATAGGTGTTTTGATCAATATCCACCGAAAGAAGGTCGATCTCACCCGAGAATCCAGCGGAATGGACCAAGGTGGCCACATTCTCGGCCGTGACCAGCGATTCGACAAACAAAAGATCACCGGCGGATATCGAGCGGGAAAACTCCCGCCGAATAACAGTTCCACACTCTGGCGATCCGTCAATCCAAAGCCCTTTCCATCCCTGCGAAAGGAGAAAAGCGGTGTTATTTTCGAGTCCGTCTCCGACACCGACTTCAATAAAGGTTTTTGTACCGTGTCCAACCCGCCTGAATATTTCAATGATGATTCCATCCTCGCCGTTTTGTGAATAGATTTGGTGTTCAAAATGTGCCAAGTGCGTTGGATCATGGTAGCGTGGTGACTGCAGGAGCCTTTGTTCGAAAACCTCTAGGTCCGAACGGGCGAGCAGTTCCAATCTGGCCGAGATGATGTCCAGTTTACCCCAAAAGGGATCAAACTTTCCCCAAAAAGCGTCCATCCGTCCCAAAATTGCGTCCAACCGTTGGAGAAGTTCACCGGGGAAGGCACAAAGACGGCCTAATAACCGAAATGGACGCCTGAGATATGAAAGGAGTTTCACTTTGTACGCCCTTTTTATGCCGCCGAGACACGGTATTAGCACACCAACGAGGCGCGAAGTATATCCCTGCCTTGAAAAATTGCCACACTCGACGGACCCGGCACATACCCGGCTTCATGCCGGAGGCTCGCGAGTAGAGCCGCCAAGCTTGCAGCCGAAACCGTCACCTGGCCGCTGTCGTGGAGGCACTTCAAGCCGCTGCGGGCGATCCCGGTCTGCCGGTGGAACTATTCAACCGATTCATCAACCGCCGAAAAAACCGCTGACCGAACTTGCCATCCGACTGAAAGAGGACATGATAGCCGGCTATGGATAAGCCCCGAAACGCGTCTGCCACCTTAATACACCTCTATTGTGGATCGGCAGACCCAAATGCAGGCCTCCATGGCGGCCGACGCATGGTAGCCGCCCTTCTCATCGCCATCGGCGGCGGCATGCTTGCCTTTCTGGCGATCCGCATCCTCGCAGCGGTACCATCGGACCAAAGCATCCGTCCGCCGACATGGTTGTGGTGTGCACCATTTATCATCCTCCTTTCCGCCATTGCCTGGTTACCTTGGAAATGGCCGCGTGTCTGGAAGTGGATCGGCTTTCCCGTATCCGCGGGACTGGCATTACTGGTTATAGCAGCCTACAGAATGCGGCTTCACACCTTGAGCCCGATTGCAGAAAATATCAGCGCCTATATACAGTTCATGGCGGTGATTGCGGCTTTTTACTGTGTCTGCAGCAATCTGCGCATCACCTTGCGCTGCCAGCCGACACCGGCCAATAATATCCTCCTGCTGCTGACCGCCGCCGCTGTGGCCAATGTCATCGGTACCTGCGGCGCCACGATGCTGCTGATCGGCCCCTTCCTGAATATGAATCGTCGGCATCTCTCACCCATGTACATCTTTTTCTTTGTCGCCATCGTCGCCAACATCGGTGGATTGCTCACCCCGCTGGGTGATCCGCCTCTCATGGCGGGCTATCTTTACGGTGTGCCCTTCTGGTGGATGTTGCTGCACGCGTGGCCAATGTGGTGCGTCTCAATGGGTTTTCTTCTGTCTATCTTTTATTGGCTCCAGCGACGGAATATCGGCGATGTCGATCTACCGCCGCCGTCGCCCGGCCTAGCGGTCATGGAAATTGAAAATCTCTGGCTCCTCGTACCCCTTGCGTTTTGCATCGCCGCACTTTTTCTTCCAGCTCCTGTGCGTGTCGGCATCCTCACGGCCGTTGCGGTCGGTGTGGCTATTTTGTGTCGGCGCACCGGCCCAACAGAACCGGGCATCCATGATTCTGAAACGCTGCCTGCCATTGGTTACGGCCCGCTGCGTGAGATGGCGTCGCTGTTTTTGGGGCTGTTCATTACCATGACTCCGGTGTTGGCGATGATCGGCCATCTACCGCCTGCCGCCCGGCGTATCATTTCCACACCGGCGGAATATTTTCTCGCCGTCGGAGCCGCCTCAAGCGTGCTGGACAACACGCCCACCTATATTGCAGGGTTGCAGTTGAAGGTTGCGGCCAGCGAGCGCGTGCAACACCCAAGCCGACCGCTGGTGATGCCATCCAAGCGGGTTACTGCGCTTGCCGCCCGCCCCGACAGTAATCCCTATCTGCTGGGCATTGCCATGGGTGCCGTTATGTTTGGAGCCATGACGTGGATTGGCAACGGCCCGAATCTGCTGGTGGAAATGATCGCTCGGCGGCAGGGAATTGAGCCTCCGAGTTTTGGCGGCTACCTGTTTCGCTACTCCATTCCCATTCTGCTGCCCCTGATGGCTGTCATGGCCGGCTGGTTATGGTTGTTGGGCGGCTAAAACCATACACGCCCCACTTCTCTACCATCAGGCCTGTTCTCAAGATTTGCATCACGCAACGTCATAGAATAGTTCGTCATGAAGGAGATTCCGATGCAGGGAAGTGCGGATGGATGTTGGCAAATAGGTTGCGTATCGTATCTGAATTCCAAGCCGCTCATCGAACCCATCGTGCAGCGGAGCGACTGCCGCGTACATTTTGCGGTGCCTTCGGGTCTACTGGCCGTGCTGGAGAGACGGACGGTCGCTGCCGCCCTTGCGCCAGTGGTCGACTATCAAACCAGCGATTGTGAACTGATCTTGGTACCTGCCGGCGGGATATGCTGTGATGGCCCGACACTCACGGTGCGCATATATTCGGCGGCCGAACCGAAGCAAATCCGCCGCCTCCATGCCGATACCGACAGTCACACCAGTGTGATATTGTCGCAGATCATTCTGCGCAAACTCTACGGAGTTGAACCTGAGGTGATTCCGATGGCGGCGGGACGGTCGGTACCGCGTGATGAGAATGACGCCCTGCTGCTGATCGGCGACAAGGTGGTCAATGCAGCGCCCAATCAATGGCAATACCCGGTTCAACTGGATCTGGGGGAGCAATGGAAACAGCTTACGGGTCTGCCGTTTATATTTGCGATGTGGATGATGCGGGCGGACGCGGTGGATGAGACATTGGCTCAGGTGCTTGCGGATGCCCGACGCCGAGGCCTTACGATGACGCACGAACTCGCCGAGCGTTATGCCGCCGCGAGCGGATGGCCGGTGAGTCTGGCCGAACGCTATTTCACCGAGTATCTGAAATATGAAATTACGGCAGATCGGCGCCGGGGTCTTGTACTATTTTATCAATACGCCCGAGAACTCGGCCTGCTCAAGGTTGACCGGGAGATTCGCTATTTTGATTCACCGGCAATGACGGCCTAGCCGCCGGATGACCGGGGCGGTTCGGCTCAACCACTTTCCAGGCCAGTCCCATCATGCGCATGAGACGGATGGTGAGATAGGTGATGTCAAATTCAAACCACCGCATGCCATGCGCGGCGGATCTCTGCTGGGCGTGATGATTGTTGTGCCACCCCTCACCGAAGGATACGAGGGCCACCCACCAGTTGTTGCGGGAGTCGTCCGAGGTCTGAAAGTTTCGGTAGCCCCAGGTGTGAGCCGCGGAATTGACGAACCACGTCGCGTGATATAGCAGAACCACTCGGAGGCATCCACCCCAAAGCACCCAGGATACCCCCCCCATCCAGTTGCCCAGCCATAACCATCCACCGGCAAACAGGGCCGCCGCGAGAAAGAACTGCGGCATATACCAGAAGCGGTCGATGAAGCAGAGGACCGGATCGCGCTGAATGTCCTTGGTCAGATCGCGGGGATCAAAATCGCTGCGGGCACGATGGACGATCCAGAGGAGATGAGACCAGGTAAATCCTTCTCTCGGCGAATGTGGGTCTTTGATGTCATCCGATTCGGTATGGTGTTGACGGTGAGTTCCGACCCATTGAATCGGCCCGCCCTGCCACGAAAGGCAGGCGAAGATGGCTAGGAGATATTCAACGGGTTTATAGGTTGCAAAGCTGCGATGCGTCAGGAGCCGATGGTATCCAAGCGTAACGCCGAGCCCGCCGGTGATCCACGCCAGAATAAAAAAGACAATAAATGACGAGAGATGAATGAAGACCGGCACAAAGGCCAGAACGGCACCGATGTGCAGAAGGACGAAGACTGAGAAATAAAACCAATCGAAGGCAACAACCTCTCCATCTCGAAGTTCGCGGTTGCGGAAATGTTTGATTTTAGCTGAGGTCATAGTCGCCTTGATAAAAGTGAAGGTGCAGGCAGTTCTTCCCGATGTGTACGCTGCGCAGTAAACTCATAAGCAAGCTCCAACAAAGGGAGGGGACTCTGGAGAGACACCCGACGGGCATCGAAACCGGTCGAAAGCATTATACCCGGAAAAATAGATTAAGTCTTTTTATTTTTTTCCGGGATGGAAATTTCCCGAGCGGTTTTGGTTCTCGGCCACGGCTGGCTTGCCGCTGAATGAAAATTCGGCTAGCTTTTCGTAAATAATCCGATGGGATCAGTGGCCGGTATCCGTCGGGGATTGATGGCGAGTGTGGTTTCGGGCCTGAACCGAAATGGTTTCTGCGACGAAGGGCGAAGCTTCACGAATGGGAAAAGAGGCGTACAAACAGTGACTCGGACAGCCCCTGTAACGTCATCTCCAAAAGAGAATCACGAACGTATTGATAATCCGCATCATGAAGCTGGCGGCATATTGAACGGAACGGCGATAACCGAAGCCGGAGCGAAGCTGGAAGAAAGCATCGATCTTGCAACTCGCATTCTGTTATCGAAGCATAATCATCAGGGGTACTGGGTTGGGGAGTTGCAGGGCGACAGCATACTCGAGTCGGAATACATATTAATGAAGTTCATTCTCGGACAGGAGAATGATCCCTGCCTTGAGCTGATCGCCAATTATCTCCGCTCCATCCAACTTCCGGACGGCGGCTGGAGCATGTTTCCGGGTGGAAACAGCGATCTGGCCGGGACCGCCAAAGGCTATTTCGCACTGAAGCTGGTGGGCGATTCTCCCGATGCGCCGCACATGCGCGCCGCACGGGATGTGGTGCGCCGACTCGGCGGTGCGGAGAATTGCAACAGCTTTACCAAATTTTTCTTCGCGGCGCTGGGGCAGGTCAGCTACGCGGCATGCCCGAGCATTCCACCCGAAATTATCCTGATTCCGAAATGGATTTATTTCAATCTCTACGCCGTCTCAGCGTGGAGCCGCACCATGATTCTGCCGCTGGCGATTGTCAGCGCTTATCGGCCGGTGCGAACGCTGCCGGCGGAACTGGGCATCAGCGAACTGTTCAATGATGAATCCCGGGCGCGGATGGCCGCAGGCAAACTCAAAGGTCTGCCGCGCAGCTGGCGCGAAATGTTTCTGCTGCTGGATCTGTCGCTGAAGCGGTATGAAAAAACCGCCGTAACGCCGCTGCGTCCTCTGGCCATACGAGAGGCTGAAAAATGGCTGCTGGAGCATATGGAAGGATGCGACGGATTGGGCGCGATCTTCCCGCCGATGGTTTATATCCTCATCGTGCTTCGGATACTCGGCTATGCGGACGATCATCCGGTTGTCGTCAAAGCCCAGAAGGATCTTAAGGATTTATTTATTGAGGAAGGCGATACGATCCGCATTCAGCCATGCTGGTCGCCGGTATGGGATACCGGGATCGCCATGCACGCACTTGCCGAGGCGGGATTGACCCACGAGCATGTCATCGCGCAATCGACCACACGGTGGCTGCTGGAAAAGGAATGCCGTACGGCAAGCGATTGGGCCAAAAACTGTCCGGGGGTCGAACCTTCGGGTTGGTTTTTTGAATTTAACAATCCTCACTATCCGGACGTTGATGATACCGCGATGGTCACGATGGCCCTGAAGCGTCTTGGGGGCCCGATTGCGGAACAGGCCGTCCGCCGGGGCATTAACTGGCTCCTGGCCATGCAGAATGATGACGGCGGTTGGGCGGCATTTGACCGGACGCGGAACCGACCAATTTTGGAACATGTCCCCTTTGCCGACCATAACGCAATTCAAGACCCATCCTGCCCCGACATTGCCGGCCGGGTACTGGAGTGTCTGGGGCACAATGGGTTCAAGAGCGACCACCCGGCAGTACGCAAAGCGATAAGGTTTTTGCAGGAAACGCAGGAGCCGGAGGGGTGCTGGTTCGGGCGATGGGGCGTCAATTACATCTATGGCACGTGGCAGGTGCTCACCGGTTTGCGGGCGGTCGGCGAACCGATGGACCAAAGATTCATCCGCAAGGCGGCGGACTGGCTGCGGTCGTGTCACAAACCGGACGGGAGTTGGGGAGAGTCGTGTCAGACCTACGACAACCCGGAACTCAAAGGACGCGGGCCGAGCACTCCATCGCAAACGGCCTGGGGCGCCATGGGGCTCATGGCGGCGGTCGGGCCGCACGATCCACATGTGAAAGCGGCCGTCCGCTGGCTGATGGAAAATCAAAATCCACAGGGCGACTGGGACGAGCCATGGTTCACGGGAACCGGTTTCCCGCGGGTGTTTTATCTTAAATATCACCTTTATCGACTTTATTTTCCCCTTATGGCGTTGGCGCGTTATCGGCGCCTCTTGCAATCCGGGCGGTAGACGGGCATCATCCGCATAGTTAGCGCGGGTGGATGCGACTTAAACGGGACAACACCACATGCCGACAAAATCAAACAAATGGTTAAGCCTGGCAATCGCCCTTCTGGGCATTGGACTTCTATCCAACGCGGTGGTGGATATGATCGGACGCCAAAGTGCTTGGCCCGGCCAGTCGGCATGGGGACGTGGGGTCGAGCTGATGTCAAGCCGCCCCGCCGGGAATGGAATTGAAGCTTTTCCTGTGCAGATGGGTCAGGGGATGTACGGATTCGTGCTTCTTGACCCGGCGCACCACACCATGGCGATTTACCGAGTACTGGGGTCGGTTTCGCGATTACGATTGATCGCGGCTCGCGATTATCGCTACGACCTGCGGTTAAAAGATTTCAATAATTCAGCCCCGACGCCGGTGCAGGTCAAAAAATTGCTCGGCGGTGGAAAACATTAAAGTTCAGGTTGGAATCCAAGTCCGTGCGGATATAGCGGTGGTGATTGGCGAAAAATTGGAGATTGGGACGTGACAAGAGCCCACCCTTGCGTTTAGAATGTATTGAGGGCGTTGAGTTTTCATGACTCGAGCCCAGGCAAAGTCAATCGGTATGGCGCCATAAGCGCCCAAGGCCCAACATCAGTGTGGCCGCATTTGGATATAGGAGTTGACCGTGGCGAAAATGTTCTACACATCCGATGAAACAACGGAAAAATTGGGCGTTGATGCCGACCGCCTCAAAGAACTGATTGATCAGAAACGGTTGCGTGAATTTCGCGACGGCCAGCGCATCATCTTCAAAGTGGATCAGGTGGACAGACTTGCTGCAGAACTCAAAGGAGGCAGCGGTGCGGGAAATTTGGATACCGGCCCCATTGATCTGGCCCCTGGTGCATCTGGCGGCCCCATATCGTTGGCGGATTCAGCGGCCCCCGGGGTATCCGCGGGCGACTCAAAAATGAGCAGCAAGTCGGGCACCGGTTTTTCAGCCTCAGGGAAATCAACTGACGGTACCGCCTCGCAAGGCACCAAGGCCGGCGATAAATCAACTCCGATCAAGGTTTTCGAATCCAGCGAGATCAAACCGGTGGATTCCAGTGCGCAGACCCAGATATCTTCTGCACTCGATGAATCCATTTCGCCATCCGGGCTTGACTCTGTAGGCAGCGGTTCCGGACTATTGGATCTCACCCGGGAAAGTGACAATACAAGTCTCGGTGCGGAGTTGCTGGAAGAAATATATCCTGGGGATGGCGGCGCCGGCGGAAGCCAGTCGGGCGTTGGATCGGCCTCAGGAATTTTTGATCAAACCGCCGCCGGGAGTAAGTCGGGGGAAACCGGGATGAACGTCGCCCCCCCCATGACGGAAGCTACACCAGTACCCGTAGCGTCGTCCTACATGCCGGCCATCGAAATGCCCGATCCATCGGCCGGACTGTTCGGAGGGTTCGCATTTGCTTCGATTCTTGCCATGCTTCTGGCATTCATAACGGTAGCGGCGAGCCTCGCGGGATTCGTCCCGTCCTTTGTTCATACGCTGGGGCGAAACCTCATCATGTTGGTGGGGATACTGGTTCTGGTTACAGCTTTGGTGGCGATCGCGGGTTATTTTGGCGGTCGGGCATCGGCTCGATAAACTTCGCTTTTGAGGCCATCACGGATGATGGCCCGGCGGCTCAATGGGAAACCGGCACGGAGGCGGATATTCAGCAGCACATGATGAGCCCTTTACATTAAGGCAAAATTCGCTCAAACTGCCTACAGGGCGGTGGGACGAAATATCGTGCGCGTCGCCCGCCGTTTGTTTCAGGAGATTCAATACCATGGAACGATCAATGAAAAAAATTGTTGCCAGAACAGTAGTTGCAGCCACCCTCACCGGGCTGATGCTCGGGCTCGG
>JAJZNY010000218.1 GCA_021852245.1 Planctomycetota bacterium
CGTATTAACGCTTTATATGGATAACATAAAGAATCTGTTTACGCCCTATAACAATAAAAAAACCTGTTACTCTGCGAGGCTGTTTGTAACTCCTCGGTCTCGCTACTATCCTTTGATTCGAGGCAGAGGTGAAATGCTCGTAAATGGCTGCTGGCCTGACTAATCCCCGTTTGAAGGATCAGAAGACGCGGCAGCTATTATCTCATTGGCAGTCGGCGGTGGTTGTTGGCCAATCCGCTTGACCTTGACAAATGGCGCTCCGGTTTCAGGAGGTAATCACAACATGCGAACATCCCGCTTCACATGCATCATCGAGATGAAACCCTCCCGTAGACTCCGCGCACCCGCACCTATTGCCATGATTGCCAGTTGCGCAGCTCTTGCGGTAGCTTCCTCCGCGTTTGCCTACCCCAGCGGCATCGGTTTAAGTGCGCTGCTGGCAGTAAATCCAAACCTGACAGGCGCGAATGTAAATGTGACCCAAGTTGAGGCATCCCTCAATCAAAATCCCCCGCCGGATACCTTTGAGGTTAATCCGGCGACTGTAAACCAGCCTCAGTCCCTTTTCACTTACATCGATTATCAAGGGAATTCATCCGCCACCTACAATTCCACCGACGGTTCTTCCCATGCCGACACCGTTGGCAATCTTTTTTACGGCGGGGTTCCATCCGTATCATCCTCTGCCTACGGCGTCGCGCCCGGTGTGGCAACCGTCGCCAATTACGATGCGGGCAGGTTTGGTGGTTACAACATCGGCCTCTCCGAAAATAGTACAACGCAGATGCTCTACCCCACCGGCGTCCAGAACCCGACCGTCAATAACGCCCAAGTCATCAACCAGAGCTTCATCTTTTCCATCCCATCCACCGTCATCGCCAACAACGATCAGCAGCAATACATGGAGAATATTGACTGGGCCTATGACCAATATGTCAATACCTACAACACCATCATCGTCAGCGCCGTCGGTAATGATGCCAATCCATCCACCACGCCTTACCAAATTAATCCGCCGGCCACCGCATACAATTCGATTGCCGTCGGCTCCTACAACGGCCAGACGGAAGACGGCCCCACCTTCGACGGCCGCAGCAAGCCCGATATCGTCGCGCCGGGCAGCGAGACCAGCTACGCCACTCCGCTTGTTTCCGGCGCAGCGGCCCTCATGGTACAGGCCGGCAATCTTTCCACGGGTTACTCTGCAAACACCGCCGGAGGCTGGACCCAGTCGCAGTATGATGCCAATGCCGTCCTGCCGCAGACTGTCAAGGCCCTGCTCATGAACGGCGCCGTTCAACCCACGGGCTGGACGCATACCGCCACCGCACCGCTCGATCCGCGATACGGCGCCGGCGTCTTAAATGTCAATAACGCCTATCAGATTCTCGCCGCCGGCCGTGCCGCCGCCACCGCGTCCAATACCAGCACCGCCGTCATGACCACTCCCACCATTACTCAGGCCTCTGGCTGGGATGTTGAGACACTCGATAATAATGGGCCGCACGCAGTGACAAATCTCTCCACCTTCGTCGACCACTACGTCTTCACCGCCGTCGCCGCCAATCCGGGCCAGACCGATTCCTTCAAGGCCACATTGGTCTGGAACGCGCAGACTAACAACAGCGGCACCACCTTTTCCGAAAAGCAGACCCCGATCTTTCTTGAGCTCTTTAATGCCACCAACGGTTCGCTTGTTTCGGAAAGCATCAGCACCGTCGATAACGTGCAGCAGGTCGACGCCTTGCTTACGCCCGGCAACAATTACGATCTGCAGGTGCTCACCAGCGGCAGCAATTTCAGCAGCAGCGATGTCTACGCCCTCGCCTTTTCCACCTCGCCCGTTGCCGTCGCCACCCCCGAACCCGCCGCTCTGGGCCTGATGGCCGTTGGAGCCGGATTGTTGCTTTTACACCGCCGTCGTCGATCACCGGGCATTTAATGGTCGCAATCGGTTCAATATCCCGTACTATGCCGTGATATTGATATAAATTTATGTGCAATTCTGATCTCGATACGCGGCTCCGTCCGCCCATATCCAGCAAGCCGTTCTGGCTCTTCGGCGTTGCCCAATACCCTGCATCTGACATCTGGATGGTGCGCAATTTCATCGCAAAATCAGTCGAATTTGACTTTGAATGCGAATGCGTACTCTCCGGGTTTATGCCTGGGCGGAACAATAGTGAGCGATTGATTGGTTTGTTTCCACGAAAGCTTTTCGTGACAACCAAGCAACTCCACTGCCGCAATTTTTCCGGGTTTGGTATCTGCGCCCAACCCCAATGATCGAATCACAAAGTCTGTATTCTGCCAGCCAAGACATATGGCATACACAACGGTACCCGCCTTGTTACGGGTAAACCGTACAGTCCCCGGCCCAAGATTTTTAGTCGATGCATATCCGTTGTATGCCCCCGTTGTTCCTTTTGGATTGTTGGAAGTATCGGCAGCCACCTCTAACATGCCTTCACCAAAAACCTTCCACGGGCGAGTTGAGTAGATGGCCTCTCCATTCGTGGCAAACCACGCGGCCAATTCTTCAAGAATCAATCTTTCCTTACGATCTATAGTGCCGTCCGGTTTACCAGGAATATTCAGAATGAATGTGCCGTTTTTACTGACCGCATCAACCATCCAGTGAATAATCTGCCGCGGCTGCAGGTAGCCCCCATATTTACCGGGATGATTAAAAAGCGCCCGCTGGTAATGCCACTGCCCGATGCACGTTTCGGACTGCCACGGGTATTCCATGATTTGGTCCGTCACGCCCCGCTCCAGATCTGCAACGACTGATTTGGTAATGTCGAGCGGGACGTACTTCACATTGATAACGGCCTGCACACTTCCGTGCATTTTGAGGCTGCGGTTGTAGAAGTAGGCGCCTATATTCATACCCGCCCAGCCCAATGGGAGCAGATCATTATCAAAATATAGAACGTCTGGATTGTACTGGTCGATCAGATCGCGGGTGCGATCGTAAAAGTTCTTACTGAAGGTGAAGTCGGGCAGTGCATTGCGAGGATGTTTTGGCCCGTATAATTGCTGTGGATCGAGACCTTCCCACCATGTGTTTTTGCCGTCCGCCTTGGTGAGGCACGCATCATACGGAACACCCGCCAGCGGACCGGTTTGGTCCGCGCCGTGGGCAACCTGATACCACCACCACTGCCTTGCCTGGTGCACGGTGACACCAAGTCGCAGGCCCCGCTCACGCACGATCTTGGCCCATGTGCCGATCACATCGCGATGGGGCCCCACACGCATCGCATTCCACTCATGATGCCGCGAATTCCACGTGTCAAACCCGTCGTGGAAGTTGGCCAACGTCATGAAAATTTTGGCTCCGGCCTTGACATATAAATCCATGAGTTCTTCCGGCTGCCAATTCAGCAGCGTCCATTGGGCACACAAGTCTTTGAACCCGAATTTCGACGGATGCCCGAAATGTTCACAATGATACTTGTACTCCGGCCGCGACTGAATATACAGTTGCCGCGCATACCAGTCACCATCTTCAGCGACACAGGATGGACTCCAATGATTCCAGATGCCGAACTTTGCATCCCGATACCATTCAGGGCAGTCATATTGCATCATCGACTGGTAGGTCGGTTCATACGGTCCCTCGCCATGCAAATGCTTCAAGGGGCCGATCATCGGAACGTCATTCCAAGCTCCACCGGGAACCGGCACGGGTGGGGTTTGGGGATTGCGCCATCCGGCAGGACGCCAAGTCCTTTCGTCCAGTTTTTCCTCGATGATTGAATTCCCATCGATGGCATAATAAATCCGATCCAATGCCGGAATACTGCAGAAGTCCGCATAGGTTCCGTCAGGTTGATCGTAGCCCGGTGGAATCGAGCCTGTCTTTATCTCTTCCTGCGCTGGCTTCGACTTCACGGGGGGTGCGGGCACGGCGGCCATCGTTTCCTCGGTCAGGACCTCTTGTTTCGGTTCTTGTCGCATCGGAAAACTCCTGCAAGAAAAAAAAGCCTCATTCCCCAATCAACCTGCTTCCGCGATCATTTGCACTCCGCACAAAAAGCACAAAGTTGATCTTCTGACTCACATGCGCTTCTTCACGTTCCCATCATTGAAAGGTGCCACCGCACATCCGTTTCTCATCAGCAAACACTGCTCACCCCAAAAAGGCGTCGGCGTCAAATTCTATATAATGGAGAGTATATCGCACTTCAAAGACTGTCAACGAAAGGCGAACCAGCCTTCCTGATCACCGCTGGGCTGAAATCCAATGTGGCTTGAATCGAGAGGCGTATGAGGTAAGCTAAAGCTGTCACAGGGCCCGAAATCATCGCAAAACATCGGTCTTTATAGATAAGAACTCGTAATCGGAAGCCGGATGACCGTCACAACAACGCACGATCAGCCATCCGGTGAGTTCTTAAGTCCGCAGGGACGGCTGGAATCGCCTGTCCGGATAGGAGGGGCCTGGTCGGATCGTAAATCAAAGCTCCTTGACAACCAGGCTCGCGAGACTGCTTCGCTCGGGCCTTTGCAGCGTGACGTGTCCGACCAGATCCGACGATTTTAATTTTTCAATGGTGAACGACAATCCATTGGAATTGGCGTCCAGATAGGGGTTGTCAATCTGCTCGGCGTCGCCGGTCAGGACGATCTTGGTCCCTTCGCCAACCCGGCTGGCGATGGTTTTAATCTCATGCGGCGTGAGGTTCTGTGCCTCGTCAACAATCATGAATTGATGCGGAATGCTCCGGCCGCGGATGTACGTCAGCGCCTCAAGCACCACCTTGCCTGTTTCCACCAGTTGCTTGAGTTTGGCTTCGACGTTGGCCGATTCGGCGGAATGCACCCGGCGGTCGGTTAATAAAAATTCAAGGTTGTCGAATATCGGCTGCATCCACGCGGAAAGCTTTTCATCCTTGCTGCCGGGAAGAAATCCGATATCCTTGCCCAGCGGCATGATCGGTCGGGCCACCAGCAGACGTTCATAGCGCTGCTCATTGAAGCATTTGGTCATGCCCGCCGCCAGCGCCAGCAGCGTCTTGCCGGTCCCCGCAGTACCCATGAGCGTCACCATCTGCACGTCATCATCCAGCAGCAGATCCAGAGCCATGGTCTGTTGAAGATTGCGCGGCAGAATGCCGAAACAGGCCTTTTTCATACGGGTCAGTGCCAGGACGGCACCGGTCGAGGGTACATATCGCGCCAGCCCCGTCTTGCCGGCATCATCCGGTGCATCAACATTTTTCAGCAGCACATATTCATTGGGTGAGAGTGGCGGATCGAGTTTGCTGAGAAATGATCCCGCAACGCTCAATTTCTTTTCATTATAGAGCCGCTCAATGACCGTGCTTTCCACCAGCACTTCGCGGTAGCCGGAATAAAGCGTCTCGTAGTCAACCTTCTGTGATTCATAATCCTGCGTTTCAATGCCCAGGGCATCGGATTTAATCCGCGCGTTGATATCCTTACTGATGAAAATGACGGGTTTGTTTTCCTGCCGAAGCCGCCATGCCGCCGCAATGATGCGATTGTCCGGCACCGATTCGTTCAGGCTTGGTACAACGGTGTGTTCCATCGCCACGCGAATCAGCCCATGGTGGCCGTTCCATTCCACCCCTTCGCTCAGGTGTCCCTTCTCACGCAATTGATCGAGATGCCGGATCACCGTGCGGGCGTTGCGCCCGACATCGTTGGTATCCTTTTTGAACTTATCAAGTTCCTCAAGGACATCGAACGGTATCACCACTTCGTTATCATCAAATGAAAACAGGGCACCGGGGTTGTGAAGCAGAACGCTGGTATCGAGAACAAAATATTTCTTCTGCCGGTTGGAATCTCGCATTAATCCCTGGTCCTCTGGATGAAAAAAACACAACCGCCATCTGAAGTTATCGGCGTAACCGGATGCGGCGGAACAACATAAAACGGATTGATTTGACGGTAGATTGAAGCATGAAAAGCCGGAAGCTTACCTCGGCCACAGCTCGGATACCTGACTGAAAGTTTCCAGATTTCGGGTAAAACGCGCAATAAGACTGCCTTACAAAACGCTCCCGGTGGCCCGGTTTCAACCTCAGTCCACCTTGGACCTCTTATAGTAGCAAATTCGTCCGCCATTGTCGCCGCAAACACAAATCACACGAAATCTTAACCATTTCCCGGTGACGAAAGGCGGTGGAAGATTCTTCCAAATCAGCCTCCCGAATCAGCCTGTCAAAATGGCAAGGTGACGAAAAATGCGCCAGCTCAGACCGATCGCATACTGTCAGTAAACGCCTCAATCTATCTACCCGACATATCGAAACTTACATTTCATGCACCATTGGAAGTGACTGCTTTGGCATGCCATTTGTTTAATCTATTTCCAGAGATTTTAAGCGGTCGCCCGGTTGAGTGGCACGGTGCCCTCAAGCGGCCGCGAGGCAGAACAAGACGAAAAAGGAGGTTGGTATTTATGGTTACCACAGATTTTCCGATGATTCGTGCCTTGGATTCTTGGCGCCAGCCGATGGATTCTCCGCTGACACGATTTTTTGACAGTGTTTTCGAGGATGTTCATCCGCTCTGGTCGATCAGCGCCGCGATGCAGATGCCCCCGGTGAACCTTTGGGAGGAAGGCGACAACGTCATGTTGGAATGCGAGCTCCCCGGTGTAAAACCCGATCAGGTGGATATCGAGGTGTCCGGCGATCAACTTCGCCTCTCCGTGAGGCGCGATGAGCCGGGGGTCGAGGAGAAAAATGGCGGCAGGTGGCTGCGGCGCGAGCGATCATTCGGCCAGTTCACCCGCACGCTGAAACTGCCGTATGAACTCGATGCCGAAAAGGTTGAGGCGAAACTCCACAACGGCATCCTGACGCTGACCATGCCCAAGGCGCCGCATCATCGGCCGCATCGGGTGAAACTTCTCAAATAAGACTCATCGGTAGCGGCCGCGCCCTGTGGCGGCGGCCGCATGCCCGGTCTTGTAATGGGAAAACAGTATGATGAAAGGAGGTTAATGTCATGAACGCAACAGCTATCGAGGTAAAAAAAACGCAACCCGCCAATGGTGAAAAGTCGGAGCGGATGCCGTACTTTGAAGCTCCTGCCGATGTGCGGGAGGATAACGACGGTATCAGCATCTGGCTCGATACACCGGGTGCTGCCCCGGAAAGTGTATCCGTGACATATGAAAATGGTGCACTTTCCGTCGAGGCCTCGGTGATTCCGGGCGTATCCCGGCCGCAGTATCTATTGCAAGAATATGAACTCGGCTCCTATCGCCGCAACTTCCGCATCGGCGTGCTGGTGAACGTGGAGGAAATCACCGCCGATCTGAATAACGGCGAACTGCATGTGAGGCTGCCCAAGGCTCATGCAGCCAAAGCGCGGAAGATCACGGTCCGGACATAACTGGGCCAGGCTCTCTTGGCGCCGCCCTCCGGGACATCCCCTCAGGTGGGCTGTTGAGCCGACGGCGGCAGGTGGGGAGCCTTTGGAATACAAACGCAAGGCCGCCGGATTTGCACCCGGCGGCCTTGTTATTTTTACATCATGACGGTGCCGCGGTCGTCAGACGGGTTACCACCCCGCCGGCTGTATCGCCAGCAGATGGATCTGAAACGTGAGCGGCGTATTCGGTGGTATGGTGGGGGGGCTGCCCGCTTTCCCATATGCCAGCTTGGCCGGTATCACCAATTGCCGAACCCCGCCGACCCGCATTCCCACCACGCCGATATCCCACCCCCGAATGACCTGTCCGGCTCCAACCTGAAAGGTGAACTGCTGGTTGCCGTGCAGACGCGACGCATCGAACACTTTCCCGTTTGGCAGCCAACCGGTGTAGTGAACCGCAATCGTTTCGCCACTTTTCACCTTCGGACCTTTGCCCAGTTTAACGTCCTCAATTTTCAGCCCGTTAGCCAATGTGCGGGATTTAACAAAATGGGTGGCTGGCTTTGCGGTTACTTTGGGTTTGGCCGCGGAGCGCTTCGCATGGTGGCTCCCGTTACCCGGTGCTGCGTTGATGGACAGCAGGTGGATGCGGAACGTGAGCACGGAATTAGGTGGAATAGTAGGGGGCGCACCCTGACGGCCGTAGGCCAGCTTGGCCGGTATCACCAACTGCCTGATACCCCCGGCTTTCATCCCTACCACACCGATATCCCATCCCTTGATCACCTGTCCCGCACCGAGTTGAAAAGTAAATGGCGTATTGCCATGAAGCTTCGATGCATCAAAAATAGTTCCATTGGCCAGCCAACCGGTGTAATGGACGCTTACGGAGTCACCGGTCTGCGCCGCCGGCCCTTTTCCGATGCGAATATCTTCAATCTTTAATCCGTCCGCCAGCTTGTGAACCTTGACAAACTTGGTTGCCGGTTTGTCCGAAAGCTGCACCGCTCCAGCCCGCGTCGGTGCGTAAATGATCGCATGATCGGAACCGGGTGTGACATTACCAGCGATCGCAGCTGATGAAATCGATAAAACCGCCGCTGCAAAAATGGAAGCGATGTTGTGCAAAATGGTCATGAATACTCCGAATCAGTGTTGACCGCGCCAGATGACCCACGCCCATCCGCCGCCTTTCACCCGCAACTGCACCCAGACGCCATGGGGTAGATGTCTGAGGCGTGCAGCGTAAAAGGCGAGAGCTTCTTTGGCAACTGAAATGCCGTTACGCTGCGCCAGCTTTTTGTAAAGTGCCTTGCGAAAGCCATTCTCGGCATTCACGAATTGCGCGTCGGAAGAAGATAAATGTCCCCGAGGTGACAGATACCCGGTATGCGCCTCGCCGACCAGTCGCTGACGCAGCAGCGACATTACCTTCGGAAAGTCCGCGCGCAGACGCATGAATAATTGGTGAATGGTCATCGAACTGCCGGCGTCGGCAAATAACACCGGCAAACCGCCTGCACCGGTACGCAGCGAACTCGGCCCCGTTGAACTCCCGCCGCTCGAATTGGCAATCGGTTTGGTGGTTGGAGGATTGATCGTGGGAATTTTTGATGTGGCGCCAGCGATGTAGTCCATCCCCTCCTGAGCCTGCTCCTGAATGACCACCGTGAACTTGCCGTGCAAATTCACATTCACCTCCAGCGGTTTTTGCTGGCTGAGCACGACATCATTGTGGGTGCGCAGGCATCCCGCCAGCATACTCGCGCCGGCGATCGCGCAGCCGGCCGCCAGCAATCGCATGGGTTTTATCTGAGTTCTGAACATGCGTGAGTCTCCTCAACAAAACATCTTTCTAATTTTACCCGTTTGGACAAAATTCGTATCGCACCCGGCCCCGCTCAATGACGGTCGGGGTGGGTAAATTCGTGGGAAAGCTTCAAAAGCTTCCGAATGCCCGTGCCGGGAAGTCGGATCGTATTGCTGTAAGATTTCAAATCCTGCGGGCGAAAAAGCACTTTTCGCCCGTCAATTTTGATCATCTGCGGTTTGAGCTTTTGCGGATTGCCGATACCCCGGATAAAGCTGTACCGAATCACCATTCCCTGTGCGTTCTCTGTTGCAGTGAGACGCTCGCTGACAAAGGGATACTCCCGCAAATCTTCAATCATCAACATCGCCATGCTCCGTCCGTAAGCTTTCACCACGCGCTGAGTCAGAATCGGGACGCTCTTGATTTCGAGCATGCCCGGCCCAACGGCCGTCAATGAAAGTTTCCCCGTCAGATGCCCGTTG